>CAMYXE010000001.1 GCA_947303165.1 uncultured Pseudomonadota bacterium
ATGACTGGTTTGCATTAAACCTGTATGGTAAGGTGTCATTCTTTGATACCGCGGATGGTAAATCGCTTGATTTCTATGCTACCGAAAACGGTGAATGGATGGAAAGCGTATCGACAGGTTTGGTTGCGCCGGCTGGTAAAGCAAAATTAGATAATTATAGAGAATGGTCTGTTGGTGCCCAGATTATATTCTACTTCTAATAAGTCGATGCTAACCGGTGATACCGCCGGTTAGCATTTTTGTATCCTAAAGGAAATAAAATATGCGGAAAATTATTGGTGCTTTGTTGGTCTGCTGTGTGTGTTCTTCGGCACAGGCGGTTGATTTGTCACACGATACGTCTGACCCGTTGTTTATGCAGGCACGCACAGGCGTTTTATCAAAAACAAGTTTAGATTATTTTTCTACTGGATTGCGATTGGGCCAGGATTTGTCTTATGGTTTGACAGACAGGTTTGTATTTGGGGGTCGTGTACATTATCAACAAGATTTTGATGGAACCCAGGATGGTTTTTCCAGTATAGATTTGGGTGGTATTTACCGCCTGGGGACGGCCAGCGAGACAGAAAGTCATATAATTTATGATGTGTTGATGGGACTTAAATTTGGTGGTTCAGAACGTGTTCGTACACCGGATTATGCGGATTCTACTTATTACGTTGGATTTCGCTTGGGACGGCAATATAGTGGCGTGACATTTGCTGGAACAGTTAAATCTAGTTGGATTTTTGATGATGTGCCACGTGGAATGGCCTTTATAGATTTTATTCCAGAAGTTTATTTTCGTGTATCAAATGATTGGCGTGTTGGTGCGAACTTTGGCCTGCGCAAAGCAACAAATCCACATTATGACGAGGAAACTTTGGGATTATTGGTCGCACGTGAATATGGCCGCACTCAATATGTTGGACACATTGAATACGCGTTCGAAGCAAATGATATTTCCGCTGGGGCGCGCATAAACATATTGTTTTAAAGACTAATCATTTTGTTTTTTTGTTCGGGCACGAATTGTATCCCAGTATTCTAGGCGCTTTTTTATTTCGCGTTCAAAACCGCGTTCAATTGGTGTGTAAAAACTTTGGCGCGACATGCTTTCGGGAAAACAATTTTGGCCACTGCATCCTGATTCTGTATCTGGGTCATATATGTAATCTTTGCCATATCCCAAATTCTTCATCATTTTTGTTGGGGCATTCAAAATATTTTTGGGAGGCATAAGGTTTGATGTTCTTTTTGCAACTGTATATGATGCAAGTTGTGCACGATAGGCCGAAACACTTTTCGGTGCGGTGCCAAGATAGATTACCAATTCTGTCATTGCAATATCACCTTCGGGACTGCCCATGCGTTCATAAATTTGCCACGCCGCCAGTGCCAGTTGCATTGCATTTGGATCTGCGAGGCCAACGTCTTCCATTGCAAAACGTGTAAGGCGACGAAATATATACATTGGATCTTGGCCGGCCGTCATCATGCGCGCAACCCAATAAAGTGCCGCATCGGTATCGCTGGCGCGTAATGATTTGTGCACCGCGGAAATCATATTATAATGTTCATCGCCCGATTTATCGGACAAGGGGGCGCGTTTTTGAATTACCGAATCCAAATTGTCAGAATTTAATTCTTTTTTGAATTTTGCCGATACGAGATATTCGACAGTATTTAATAAAAACCTTGCATCACCATCAGATATTTCTGCAAGGTGCGTTTTTGCGTCATCTGTTAAAGGTATCTTTTTATCAAGGTATTGTTCGGCGCGTTCAATTAGTATTAATAAGTCGTCTGTATTTAATGGTTCCAATACCCCAATATGACAACGTGATAGCAAGGCGTTGTTTAAATTGAAACTTGGATTTTCGGTGGTGGCGCCGATAAAAACAACGGTGCCGTCTTCCAAATATGGTAATAATGTGTCCTGTTGTGTTTTATTAAATCTGTGAATTTCGTCTATGAATAACAATGTTCCGCGTCCCAAAGACGCGTTGGTGCGGGCAACCTCCATTGTCTTTTTTATATCGGCGGTTCCAGAAAATACCGCAGACATTGGAACAAAATCCATATCAACAGAATTTGCCAATGCGCGCGCAATTGTTGTCTTGCCACATCCCGGTGGTCCCCACAGTAAAAGGTTTGAAAGTTTATGATTATCAACCATACGGCGAATAATACCATTTTCGCCAAGTAAAGCACGCTGGCCCACAACATCATCAATGGTGTTTGGGCGCATAATATCTGCTAATGGTCGGGTCGTATTAGACATTTTATAATTTATCTTATTTATGATATAATAAATACTATTAAATAAATAGCCTGTTGGCAACGGCTAAATTAAATTTATAAATAGGGGGATTTTGGCATGCGGGTTTATGTGAATATTGAAGACAAACGGTGGAAAAAATATAAAATAGATTTTGATAAAATAGCCAATGCGGCGGTGCTGGCAAAATATAAAGATGCCGAGGTTTCTATTACATTGGTGAATGATAAAGAAATTCAGAAAATTAATACAAAATACCGCAAGATAAATAAGCCTACGAATGTTTTGTCTTTTGAATTGTCCGATGATGTTTTGTTGGGGGATATATTCATATCACTGGATACGGTTATGCGTGAAGCCAAAAATGAAAATATATCTGTGCCGGAACATACCGCACATATGGTTGTTCATGGAATATTGCATTTATTGGGGTATGATCATATTAATGATAGCGATGCCAAAAAAATGGAATCCAAGGAAATATCTATCCTGGGAAAATTGGGGTATAAAAATCCATACGCAGACAATGTGTGCAATGATATATCTTGTTGCCCTGGGGAAAAGGTTATTGGACCAACGCGTCGTTTCTTTCACACTGGCTTTGGCAGAACAGTATTGTACGTGTTATGCGGTGCAATTGCATCGTTGGGTTTTGCGCCTTTTTATATGTGGTGGTGGACGGTAATTGGTATCGGTGGTGCGTATTTGTTAAGCATTAAACATTTGCCGGGACATTCGGGCATAGGTAAATTTTTCCGTGTGTTCCCGTTTGGCGCATTTTATGCGATGGCGATGTTTTGGTGGGTTCTGCACAGTATATATGTAATTCCAGAACTTGCAACACAATTTGCAGTATGGACTGTGCCGGGGCTTTTAGGGATAGGTATTATTGGCGGAATTGTTTTTTCGTTTCCTTTCTTGGCAATTTCGTCTGTACGGGCAAATCCGGCGTGTAGACCGTTTTTGTTTGCAGCTACTTGGACGTTGATACTCTGGTGTCGTGAATGGGTGTTAACGGGTTTTCCGTGGAATCCAATTTCCAATATTGCGATTGAAAACGTATATGTTGCTAATTCTATGTCGTTGTATGGCGCATTGGGTTTGACGTTTGTGATTGTTGGCATAATTGCGGCGTTTGCCGAAATTATAAATAATCGGCGTGGTATTATGAATTGGTTTTCTCTAATCGCATTTTTGTTAATGGGGGTTGGTGGTGTTTTGTATGGTGTAAAAAATATTGATAGTGCGACGCAGGGGTGCCAAAATAATTCACCACTTGTTCGTATTGTTCAACCAGCACAAAATGCATCGCAAAAGGCGACGTATTCACGTGTCGCAGCAATACAGAATGCGCATCATAACATAGGTGTTATGACGTCGATTGCGGCCGCAGAAGGCGAATATGATTTAGCAGTATTTCCCGAGACCGCGTATCCGTTTGTTGTAACAGATGGTGATATGATAAAAATGGCGAGTATAATTTCAAAACCAGTTATAATTGGTGCGAATTATTATGCAACAGGAAAACTGTATAATTCTTTGCTTGTTGTAAATTCAGATGGCACAGTTTCCCACGTATACAGTAAATCGCATCTTGTTCCGTTTGGCGAATATAGACCGTTTGGAAATATAATTCCTACACCGGGACAATTGACACCAGGGAATGGTCCAGAATTGATAGAGATAAATGTTGTTGGTAGTAATTTTATTTTTGCACCGGCCATATGTTATGAAATCATCTTTTCTGACTCATTGATTCCAAATGGACAAACACCGAACGCTATTGTCAATATTACAAATGATAATTGGTTTGGTCAAACGCCTGGGACATATCAACATCTTGATATGGTTCGTCGTTATGCAATTGAATCAGGTTTACCAATAATTCGTGCAAATTATTCGGGAATAAGCGCGTTTATCGCATCAGATGGTAATATTGTTGCTGAAATTCCAATTAATCAAGCTGGGCATGTCGATGGAACAGTTTGTGGTGCACATAAAACGGTATATCGTATGTTGGGGCGTGATATGTGCATGATTATTTTGTTGATTATTTCATGTCTTGCGGTTATGTGGATTTCTGGGGTTGCGCGTAATCGTGATGCATAAAATTTATTTGCTAAAATAATTTAATATCCATACACGAATAGCAGATGAAAGATTGACGCCAATCTTGCGATTTGCATCTATTTCGCCGATTAACCGTGCGATTGGTATTGAATGTGTTTTTGCAATTTCTTGTAATGCAGATATAAATTCTGGTTCAAGCGATATGCTTGTTTGGTGCCCAGATAAAGATACAGATATCTTTTTCATGTTACATTTTTCCCCCAATTAAACAGTCTAACATCGCCCGATACGGGTCTTCATATTTACGCATTATGTTTAAATTCAGATTATCTAGCATCATACAGGTTCCGAATGAGTCAAAGGCGAACCAAAATAAATCGTTGCGTCCAAACACTGTTTTGCCACGTAACGCCGAAAGATTCGTTAAATCAGAATTAATCTGAAATATGTTTGGAACAGGATATTTCGGTGGCCTTATAACTTCGTTTGGCCCAAATATATACCCAGTTCCAAGTTTTATTCCGCCGTGTTTCTGATAAAGTTGTGTAATAAATGGTGGCAACATTGCCGCACGAATTTTTTGTAGATTTAGATTTGTTAAACTAATTTGACCTTGGGTTGCCGGGGGGGCGAATGTGGCGCCACGTTCTTGTAGCATTTGTAAAAAACTTTCTTCGTTCATGGTTTGCCCCTTATGGTTGACGGCGGTTAGCAGCGATATTAACAGACATTTGGCTTAGACGGTCTGCAACTGCATTTCCCCCATTCCCGGCAAGCGTGGAATGTATGGGTAAATATATTTTTTTATTTGGATTCGGTAACCATACTGTTTCGTTTCCTGATTGTTCGATTATAAATCTATCAAGGTTTTGTGATAATGGGAATGTGGAACACATAAATAAATTATCTGGACTTAATTTACCTCCCCATATAAGTGGCACACGAAAACGTAAGGATAAATTGTCCGGAATTTCTCGGCCCATCAACAAGTTCATGAATTCTTCGCGAGCAAGATTCATAAGTGCCAGTTCTTGAACACAATCAGATAAAGATTTTGTGAATGTGTGGCATATCTCTTTATATTGTCTGAACCAATCCTGTGCCACAGCTGTTGCATGTGGCTTTATTTGGACAACTGGCATGTCCGACATTTTTAACTCTGCTAGGCGCTTTTCGGCGGTTGCCTGGGTCCATTGCATTATTCTTTTCCTATGTAATTGGCAACAGTGCTGATATATGTTGATATTGCATCAAACAAGTCTTTATCAAAATCATCTGGTTTGACATTTTTATTTTGATTCATGTATTGACTGAATTCTGCGGTACTGGAAAATGTTGATATTAAATCAGGATCAGTATTTTCTGTATCCGATGGATTTATTATGCACCCATGAACTGTAAGGTCATTTGCCGTATCACCAAGAGTATCTTCAAACACAGTTAACAATGTTTGAATTGATTGTTGCATGATTTCAACAGATGTATCTGATGCACCAACCCAAAGTGTTTGATTGTATCCAAGGGCTAAAATCGGTTCATTTAATTTGCCTATGCGTGTACATGGTTTTATCAAATAACCGTTGGACTCAAATACAGAAGTAATTTCTTTTGCCAAATTGTTTTGTGGAATATTTTTTGGTTGTGGCGCCTCGATACGTTGGGTTGGTGTAGGAAGCTGTTGCTGTGGTTGGGAAATCGGTGCTTTTTTAATTTTCTGTGCGGAACCAGATATTGGTGATCTTGGTCGCACCATTCCCATGTCTGATTGTCCTGATACGTTTGATGTTGGGGTGGGCGTTGTAGGAATTTGTTGAGGTGCGTTTTGCGGTTGTATTTGAATTTTACGAAAACGTGGCCTGACCAATAAGTAAAGTCCGACAACAGCCACAGAAATTGCACAAACAAGTGATATATAAAATTCAGGTTTTACATGAGCTTGGCGCGCTTGAAGTCCGGATAAATATTCCCAATGTGCAGCAGAAAATATATCAAATCCGTACTTTATATTCATCCAGAATGTCGTAGCTAATGCTACGGTCATTAACCATAAAAGTCCCAATAAAATTTTATCAAAATTTCTTTTCATTTTGCTTAAATTATATCATATTTATGGTAAAGTTAAAAGTATTATGATAAAAACAGATTATATTTTTGATGATATAGATAGCATGTTAGGTATGTGGGTTCCAGATTCAGATACAGACATATCTGAACTTGCCCAGGCATCGGATTCGGCGGTCGCGAAAAAAATATCAATGGTATCTGTCCCTGTGGGAGTTGCAGAAAAGGTGTGGCCGTGGATTGAACACGATAATGTAAAAATTTTGACACGTTTACAATTTGATTTAACTGAAAATGCATCACCCAATGATATGATGTCGAATCTTGCGATGAATGCTATGGATGCATTTAAACATGGTGCATCGGGTGTTCAGGTATTTTTATCGCGTTCAATGATATCTGATTTTATAAATGCGCTTTTGCCTGTGCGTGATAGTTTGTTTTTTGAAAGATTTTTTTCAATTGCGTTAAATATTGATGATGTGCCTGATTCGGAATGGGAAAATATTTTTGCTTTGTTGGCGAAGGTTCGACCAAATGCTTTGCTGATAACCGCGGAGGGCGATTCGTTTAATCCGAAATCAGATTTCACGGGGCGAATTTTTGGTATGTTAGAAAAATGGAATGGTAATATGGCATTGCACGTAATGTTTGGTAGAAATATGATGAAGGTTAGTCAAACACTACGCCTTATGCAAAAAATGCGCCCAGAATTGGTAGATAAGTTTCGTGTATTTACTTTGGCAAACTAATAACAATATATCTTGGTTCTGTTGTATGTGCCATATTTTTCTGTTGATATCGTGTAGTTATAATCTCTGTGACATTTGTATTAATATCTAGATTGGAATTGGCTATTTGGCTTAAAATCCAATCGTAATATTCCCAGTGGTCTGTACCGATGATGATTTTCCCATTTGGTGCCAAATGTTTAATCAAAGACATAATAAAATCATGATTTAACAGACGACGTTTTTCATGGCGTGCCTTGGGCCAGGGATCCGGATGTAAAATCCAAATTTCAGAAAATTGGAATTTATTTTTATCAAGAATTAAACGAACATCATCTGGCCAAACACGTATGTTTTTATATTCTGGTTTAATGGTATTATTATCATCTGATATAGCCGAGAGCAGGGCGGCAACACCATTCACAAAGGGTTCTGCACCAAGAACAATTTTATCTGGGTTTGCAACGGCCAATTCCCGCATGTGTTCGCCGGCCCCAAATCCAATTTCCAAAATGTCTGCATTTTCGGTTTTTTGTGGGGCAAGTCGTGGTAATACGTTTTTTATTAGCCATTCTTTGCGAATCGATAATTTTTTGCCATGACGGCGACCAAATGTTCTTATTTCTTGTTTTTCCATAATATTAGTATAAAATGCAAATATTGAAAATACAAGGATTTGATTATGAGACAAGGTTTATCTGAAGATTTAATCGCACGTGTTCTGGGCGCGGCACCAAAATATACTTTGGCGGAATTAGAAGAAAAATATCCGCCACGTGAATTGGCAGATGGTGTAATGGTGACGCGTTTCGCCCCAAGTCCTACTGGGTTTATGCACCTTGGGAATTTGTATAGTGGTTTGATTGATTATAAATTGGCGCAACAGTCAAATGGTGTTTTTATGTTGCGTATAGAAGACACAGATACCAAACGCGAAATCAAAGAAGCGGTTGGTATTGTCATAGATTCGTTGGCTAAGTTTGGTATAACAAATGATAATGAGGGCTCTGACTATGGGCCATATTATCAATCGCAACGCAAAGATATATACCATTCGGTTGTTGCGGATTTATTGCGGCGTGGTTTGGCATACCCATGCTTTTTAACACAAGAAGAGATGGATGAAATTCGTGCAAATCAAAGTGCGGCGGGTTTTGCAACAGGTATTTATGGTGAATTTGCTCGGTATAGGGATATAACCGAAGAAGATATTGTTAAACGCCTTGATAATGGTGAAACCCCATCGATTCGTTTGTATTCAATGGGCGATCCATCAAAGAGAATATTTTTCAAAGATTTTGTGCGTGGCTCAATATCTGTGCCTGAAAATAATGAAGATATTGTTTTAATAAAATCAACTGACCGTTTGCCGACATATCATTTTGCACATTTGTGTGATGACCATTTTATGCGTATTACACACGTTGTTCGTGGCGAAGAATATTTTGGCACGGTCGCATTGCATATTCAAATGTTTCGTATGATGGGGTGGCAATTACCAAACTATATACATACATCCACTTTGGATAAGATTGATGAAGAAACTGGGAAACAGCGCAAAATGTCAAAGCGTAAAGACCAATAAAACAATGTTGCGTTTTTCTTGTCTGGTGGTTGGCCAACCAAGGCAGTTATTGAATACCTTGGAAATATTTTGGCGCCTGGGTACGAAGAAGCAAAGTTAAAAGGTGCGGTGAAATCATTTTGGGAATATGAATTGCGTCCAAAGAAAATACCTGCATCTGGTGCTTTGTTCGATATGAAAAAATTGGAATGGTGGGCCAAAGAATATATAGGTAGCATGCCAGTTCCGGATTTGGTGAAATCGGTTATCGATTGGGTAAATGAATATGGCGCGGAAAAACAAAAAATGCAGGTCGCAGACGTTGATTATTTGACTGCGGTTTTGGCCATTGAACGCGATAATCAGAAACGTGTTCGTAAAGATTTTATTACATGGAAACAGACATTGGAAATCGAAGAATTTTTCTGGGATGAATTGTTTGTTCCAAATACGGAATATGCGTATAACAAGGATGTGTTAAATGCATTTTTATCAAACTTTGATGTGCGTGACGACAAGGATACTTGGTGGAATAAAATTGTCGCAATTGCCGAAAAGTTCGGTGTTAAAAATGGTGATGTCGCGATGAATTTGCGTGTAGCACTTTCGGGCCGTACCAATACACCAGACCTTTATTCTATTATGCAGGTAATGGGCAAGGACAGGGTGATTAAAAGGTTGGAGGGATTATTATGACTAAAACAAAACATGTGGTTAGAAAACGGTTAAAACAGGTTAGGGCGGATAAACATGCATCCGCGTTGTTGCGGTGCCTGCGTGCGACGGGGTTGTTCCGGTGGGAACGCCGTTCAACACGTGCCGAAGAATTGTTAAATGTTCTGACACATGGAATTGGAATTGGGCTCGCCATCGCTGGATTGACGTTGTTGGTTGTGTTCGCGGTTCTTTATGGAAACGCATGGACGGTTGTGTCATGTGCCATATTTGGCGCGACAATGTTTACGCTTTATTTTGGTTCAACCATGTGTCACATAACAATCGGCAGCAAGAGCGAATGTTTTTTCGAAGTTTGGGATAGTGTTGCCATCTATGCGTTGATAGCCGGGACATACACACCATTTTTGTTGGTAAATTTACGTGGCGGTCTGGGGTGGAGTATTTTCGGTGTCTTGTGGGCGATTGTTATATTTGGTGCCATTGTTAAAATGCGTAATCCGCACCAGCAACCAAAGTGGGTTGTTGCACTCTATTTGATAATGGGCTGGACATTATTATTTATATTGCCAGCGATGATTAAACATATTCCTGCGCGCGGTTTGTGGTTCATTTTGGCGGGCGGTTTATCGTATACCGTTGGTGTGATATTCTATCTGTGGCGAAAATTAAAATTTTCACATGCTATATGGCATTTGTTCGTAATTGGTGGCACAGTTTGTTTCTTTTTTGCGGTGCTATACGGCGCGATTCTTGATGTTGTAAAATAAATATGGTGATTTAAATTGAATCTGGGTAAAAGAATTTTGATTATGGGTGGGTCTTGTTCCGGTAAGTCGACAACGGCCGATAAATTGGGCCACAAGTTTAATTTGCCTGTATTGCATATGGATTTATATGACCCGTATGCGGTGCCTGCGGGTGCGGGGCGTGATAAACGAAAGCAGGAAATAAACAAGGTTATCTGTGACACGATAAGGCAAGATGCGTGGGTTATCGAAGGTATTTATGAATGGTATTCATTTCAAGAACGCATGAATGCGGCTGATACATTGGTGTTGTTGTATTCGCCTGTGTACAAACGTCTTTGGTGTTATTTAAAAACCTGTATATTAAAGGTTAAACGGCATGGCAGGCTAGGTTTTTCTGCCAAGAATTTTCGTATGGATCATGTTTGGTATATGATAAGGAAAAAAGATGCACCATACGATTTAATCGATAATACCGCGAAACAATGCCATAATTTGCAGGTCGTTAGATTGAAATCGTACAAGGAAATAGATGATTTTGTACGGAATGCCACGATAACGAGGTAATAATAATTTCAGAGTATTTGACATTTGCAAATTGTGTGACTATAATACTGCTGATATGAAAAAATATTTGTTCATTTTCACAGCCACAACAACTACAACCCCGTTTGGGGTGCGGTAATTTCTATTTGCGTTTTTTATGGCGCGCTAATATAATCAAACAGTTAAAAATAACAAAACAATAAAAAACTAGAGGATTTTATTATGTCATATCCAATTGAAATGATTCGGCACTCGTTGGCGCACGTGATGGCGGCTGCGGTGCAAAAATTACACCCAGATGTTAAATTCGCGGGTGGTCCGGCGATTGAAAACGGTTTCTATTATGACTTTGATACCGATTATCGTTTTTCCGAAGAAGATTTTGAAAAAATCGAAAAGGAAATGCGTGAACTAATTAAGTCGAATGGTAAATTTGAACAAAGAATTGTCAAACTTGACGAAGCCAAGCAGATTTTCGCAGACCAGCCATATAAAATGGAATGGTTGAACGAATATGATGCGGCGGGTGAGGATTTGTCTATTTATACTTTCCGTGATTTTACGGATCTTTGCCGTGGTCCGCATGTGGAAAGTTCCAAAGATTTGCCACGTGATGGATTCAAGATTCGCAGTGTTGCCGGTGCATACTGGAAAGGTGATTCCAAAAACAAAATGTTGCAGCGTATCTATGTTGATGCGTTCGAAGACAAGGATGCGTTGGATGCACATTTGAAAATGATGGAAGAATCTGCCAAGCGCGATCACAGAAAACTTGGCCCGGCACTTGGGTTGTTCTTCTTTGATGAAAGATCGCCGGGTGTTCCATACTATATGCCAAATGGTTGGATTGTGTATCGTGAATTGTATAACTTTTGGTCAGAATATCATGAAAAACATGGCTATTTGGAATTTCGTTCGCCACTCATGAACAAAAAAGAGTTGTATGAAACAAGCGGTCACTGGGCACATTACAAAGACGATATGTTTGTGTTCAAAGAAGACGATAATAATATATTTTGTTTAGCGCCTATGTCTTGTCCAAATGCGATTGTTGCCTATCAGCATGAGCCACGGAGTTATAATGATTTGCCATGGCGGTTGTCTGATGCAGACATGCTGTATCGTTATGAAAGTTCTGGGGCATTGAATGGGTTGTTCAGGACTTATGAATTTAATCAGGATGATGCGCATATTTTTATCACAGAAGATATGATAGAAGATGAATACAACCGAATCATCGACATTGTCCAGGATTTTTACAAGTTGTTTAATATCAAATGCTTTATGAGATTTTCAACCAGACCTGATGATTTCATGGGTGATATTGATACCTGGAACAAGGCCGAGGCCATTTTGAAAAAAATATTGGTTAATCGATTCGGAAATAATGGTTTCAAAATCCAAGAAAAAGACGGTGCCTTCTATGGGCCAAAGTTGGATATTAAGATTGTTGATAGTTTGGGACGCGAATGGCAGGCCGGAACCATCCAGTTAGATTTTCAATTGCCACGTGCCTTTAACTGTGTGTACATAGATAAAGATGGCAACAAGAAAACACCGATTTTAGTGCATCGGACGATTTATGGTTCATGGGGCCGGTTTATGGGATTGCTGATAGAGCACTTGGCCGGAAAATTGCCGGTTTGGTTGTCCCCGGTACATGCAGTGATTATTCCGATTTCTGACCGTTGCAAAGAATATGCGGATAGTATTGTGGCAAAGTTGCAAGATGTGGAAATAAAAACGGCCACTGCTGGATTACGTATCAAAAAAGATTATTCTTCCGAGAGTATGCAGAAAAAGATACGCAATGCGCAATTGCAACAAATTCCATACATGATTATTGTTGGTGATAAAGAATTAGAATCACAAACAATATCGATTAGACGTCGTGATGGAAAACAAGAATTTAATGTCCAACTTGATGATTTTATCCAGAATTTAAAGAATAAAATCAAGAGCAAAGACCTGGATGTATAGTGATAATGGTGTTCGGCGGATTACCGCCGGACACCAAATAAGAAAGGAAAAGGTATGAAAAAATTTTTGATGATAGTTGTTGCGCTTTTCCCAATTGTTTTGGGTGCATGTTCGCGAACTTGTGAAGTGGAGCCAATTGTTGAAGAAAATCATAAATTGATTGTTCCACCACATTTTGGTGCGCGCCCTGCAAAATAATTTTGTGATATCATTTTTTTATGGTATAATATATCCGTTAAACAGGGAGTACCATAATGAAAGATGAGAATTTAGATTTGTTAGATTTAGATGATACGGATGCGGCTGCTGATGACAGTTTGCCGGATGCGACGCCGTTTGTTGCGCCACGTCCACACCGTCCATGGTTGTTGTTGGGTATTGGTGTTGCGATAATTGTTTTGGCGGTGTTCATCATTGTTCGTGTAGTGGGCAGTAATTCTTCGTCGTCAATCGAAGTTGATTTAGGCGATCCAATCGTTGTGCAAGAACGCGATGCTGTTGTTGCCCCAGAACCAGTTCCTGTTCAGGTCGTGCCTGCGCCAGCACCGGCGCCTATGGTTCCGCCAATGCAGGCACCACAACCTGGGGCGGGTGTTGGGGCTATGCCACCAATGCCACCTGCGCCGGCACCTGTGGCGCAACCGGCCTCGGTTCCACAACAGGATTCAGTTCGTGTTGTCCAGGACCGCAAGGATGTGACGTTTAATCCGGAACGTGCGGCGGTCACACCAAAACCGATTCCTGCGCCGGTACCAAAGCAGGCAAAACAACCGACCAAGCCGAAACCGGCACCAAAGCCGGCGGTTCAAAAGGTTTCGAATGGTGGTTGGTACGTTCAGTTTGGTTCATATGGCACACGTGCCGCGGCCGAAGCGGCGGAAAGAAAGTTGCGCAGTGGGCATCAAGGATTGTTCAGTGGCAAACAGTTTGTGATTTTGGCGGCGGTATTGCCGAATGGTTCAACGACATATCGTTTGCGTGTTGCGTTCGCGACATCGGGTGATGCAAATGGATTCTGTCGCAATGCGAAGTCTGATGGTTTGGATTGCTATGTTGCAAAATAAAAATAGGGGAAAGAGATGTTCGGAAGATTTGGTTGGATGGAAATACTGATAATCGTTTTGCTGTTGTTCATTTTGTTTGGGCACAGCAAGATACCGACAATGATGAAAAATTTGGCGAACGGTATCAGCACATTCAAAAAAGAAATGAAAAAAGACGATAAAGCCGATGTTAAAAAATCGGACATGTCTGCACCAACAAAAAAGAAAACAGTGGCGAAAAAAAACACTGTTCGTAAACGGGTTGTTGGGGGCAGAAAGAAATAAAAAAATGGGGCGATGTGAATCGCCCTGTTTTTTTACGAATAAATTTATTCGCGTTTTTCGTGTTCTTCTTGCTCTTCTATTGTCATAGTGGCCAATGGTCGCGCCAACATGCGTGCAAGGCCGATTTCATCGCCAGATATAACACTATAACCGTATGTACCGTTTTCGATTCTATCAAGCGCACTGTTGATTTTTTGCAATAAATTATTATCGCGTTCTGCCATGCGCAGTGTCAGAGTTGTTTCTTGTTCTGCGATGGCGATATCTAAATCGTCACCAGTAATTGTAGAATTGGTTTTATTTCGCGTGCTGACCGAATTCAGTGTGGCCGCACTTTGCTGCAAAATCTCTTCCTTTTGTGCGTTTAACAATTGATAAAAATATGCCAAATGTTCAGGGCACATATATGGTTCAGATTTCTTTGGCGTATATTTTGCCGGTAGTTCAATTGTTTTGTAATTTTTCTTTGCCATTTTTAGGATCCTTTTAGTTCCATAATCCAATCAATCAATGTATCCTGGTCCATCAATCCACTGCGGGCTTCGACCAATTTACCGTTTTTGAAAGCCAATACACTTGGAATTCCGCGAATACCAAACTTTGCCGGGGTGTTTCTGTTTTCATCGTTAACTTCGAATTTAACAAATTTAACATCAGGCATGGTTTCGGATGTGGCCTCGAATATAGGACCAAACATACGACATGGACCGCACCATGGTGCCCAGAAATCGACCAAGGTTAATGCGCCCTGGGTCAATTCTGCGAAATTATCATCTGTTGCGTGTGATATCGCCATATTTTTCTCCTTTGGTGTTGATATTTCACACAAGTGTATTATAATTCAACCAAAAAGCAAGAGAAAACGTAAAATGAATAAAATCATATACTTAGATGCGGCCGCAAGTGCACTAAAGCCTGAATCTGTTATCAATACAGAAATGAAATTCTTGCGTGATTCTTATGCCAATTCTGGGCGTGGTGTTTGTGCGCGTGCATCGGCGGTTGATGATATGGTTGCACGTTCGCGTTCGCGCGTGGCAGATTTTATAAATGCAAATCCAAATCAAGTTATATTTACAAACGGTGCCACCGATGGATTAAACAGAATTGTAAATATATTGTCGCGGCAACCATGGTACAGTTCATCATCTGTTTTCACTGTATCTGATTTGGATCATCATTCTGCGCGTATGCCGTGGGAAGAGTTATTACATTTGGGCAAGATTCACAAAATGCAGGAGTGTGAATTGGATGAAAATCTGGATATAAAAATCGATGCGATTCCAAAGACAGATTTTTTAATTATTACTGCGATGTCTAATGTATTAGGGCGTGCGCAGGATGTTGAAAAAATAATTACCGCGGCGCGCGCAAAAAATCCAAATGTAATCACCATTGTTGATGCATCGCAATATGTGGTGCATGAAAAAATAGATGTAAAAAAATGGGATTGTGATTTCTTGGTGTTTTCGGGGCATAAAATCGGTGCGGATACAGGTGTTGGAATTTTATATATTCGCGATTCGGACAAATATTTTCCCGATAAGTTTGGTGGCGGAATGGTATCCAAAATTGTTGGCAATATTAATGAGAATAATTCCAAATGGTATCTGCATCATTCGCCTGAAAAGTGGGAGGCTGGAACACTGCCATTGACCCAGATTGCGGGTTTGCATGTTGCCATAGATGAATTAGAAAAGAATAGGCCTGATTTGAACCTGATTAAATATGCATATGATGAATTATCAAAAATAGAAAAAATAAAAATAATTTCATCACGTGATTCAACAATGCTAACCTTTATTGTTGATGGTATGCATCCGTTGGATGTTGGTGCAATGATGGGCGCGCATGATATCTGTGTGCGTGTTGGTAATATGTGTGCATCGTGGATTCATCAAAGGTTGAACCTTGGTGGGACAATTCGTATTTCTGTGGGTGCATGGAATACAATGGATGAAATAAAACAGGCAATAGACGTAATAAAAAAGATTGTTAAATAAAATGACATTTACAAAAGATGATATTATTAGCGCATTGAAAAAGGTCTTTGATCCAGAAATTCCAGTGAATATTTGGGATATGGGTTTGATTTACGATATTGCCATAAACGATGATTCTGTGGTTATAAAAATGACCTTCACAAGTCCGACATGTCCCATGATGGAAGAAATTTTGCACCAGGTCAAAGATGTTGTTCAATCCGTTGTTGGCGATTTGCGTGTTCAGGTTGATTTGGTTTGGGAACCTGCGTGGGATTTGTCACGTATGTCTGATGCAGCACGTATAGAATTAGATTTAACAAATAGTGGTTGGTAATATGACGTTTGATGAAATAAAAAAATTACTTGGAATGTTAGATGATCCGGCCATGCGGTTAGAGGCCGTAATGGATATCGGTAAAACATTAAGCCCAATTCCATCGGATGCGGTTTGTTCTGAGATTAAAGGTTGCACATCGTTTGTGCAAATTTGCAGAAAGGGCAATCAATTTTTTGGTTCGGCTGATTCGGAACTGGTGCGTGGAATTGTTGCAATAATCCTTGCCATGGTTGATGGCAAGACACCCGAGGAAATACATCAATTACCTTTGGATTTATGGTTTTCTGAATTAAAAATTAATATTGGTGCGGCACGTTTAAATGGTCTTAATTCTATGATTCGTTTTTTTAAAAATTTGTGATACAATGGACGCGTAGGAGTTTAATCGGATAAAATGAACGAAGATACAAAAATGTTTCATATCGGAATTGGTATGTTGGTCATAATGGGTATTGTGACGGTTGCATTACAAGTTTGCTATCGTGTTCAAAATGATGCGCGCAGGAATGTGCGGCAAAAAATAATCCAAACTCAACAGGAATATGCGGTGGCCCAGGCAAATTTTGCTTCGTATGTAAGACCAGAAATATTGCGTAATTTGGTTACAAGTACGTTGCCAAAAACCGAGATAATAAGTTTTCATAAATCAATTGAAATTCAAGAATTACCAGATAGAATAACAGATAAGTGATGTTTGAAATAGGAAGGGATATCTTGAAACATGAATGTTCTGGTGCGGGTGCCAAGACTATGGGCACCAAGCGGCTGCGTTTTGTTTATTACGTATTTGTGTTTTGTTTTGTAATATTTGCATCGCGTACGTTACAGCTGGCTTTCCATGGAACAAATCGTGTGCGTCCAATGGATGGAAATGCCGAATGGTTGGTAAATCGTGCAGATATTATTGATAGAAATGGTGATATATTGGCCAAGAATGTTATGTCTGGCCATATTACGCTGCGTCCCAAACAGGTAAAGGATCGTGAAGCGGTTGCGCAACTTGTTCATGAAATATTACCGTATGAATATTCTGTGTCAGAAGTGTTAAGGATTTTGGATTCTTCGCGTCGTTTTGTCTATCTTAAAAAATATGCCAGTGATGCGCAACGTGAAAAAATTACTTCTGCAAAGTTGGCGGGATTGGATATAGAATCTATTCAAGCACGAAAATATCCAAAACGTCGTTTGTTTTCACATATTGTTGGTTTTGTCGGAAATGATGGAAAGGGTCTGGAAGGCGCAGAACGCATATATGATAATTATTTGCGTGATAATCGTGAACCGTTGCAATTATCGTTAGATTCCAGAATACAATCTGTGATGTATGAACAATTGTCTGCGGCTATGCAACGATACCAGGCAAAAAGTGCGATGGGGTTGTTAATGAATTCGCGTACAGGGGAAATGATAGCGATGGTGTCCTTGCCTGATTTTGACCCAGAAAATATAGGTTTGGATTCTGTATCTAATCGTTTATTTAAGCCTATGCGTGCGACATTTGAAATGGGATCGATATTTAAAGTGTTTAATACTGCGATGGCCATGGAGAATGGTATACACAAAGAATACTATATCAAAGAACCGTTTAAAATTCGTGACAAGTTTGGGCGTGTTGCCGCCACAATAAGTGATATACGTAGTTTTAAACCACCAAGACCAAATTTGTCCGTTGAAGAAATTATGTTGCATTCTTGTAATGTCGGCAGTGCCCAGATTGCGCTTGATTTACCTGATGGGACACAGTATGAATTCTTTCGTCGTGTTCATTTGAATGAAGCGTTGGATTTAGAATTTGGAAAAACTGAAACTCCGTTGACACCGCGTAAATGGGGACCGGTGGAACGTGCAACGGTTTCGTTCGGACACGGTATTTCGGTGACACCTATGCATTTATTATTGGCTGTAAATTCAATGACGAATGGTGGGTTGTATATTTATCCTACCTTGCAAAAAAAGACATTTGGTCCGTTGCGTGGTGAACGCGTGCTGTCTGATGATATATCTTCTCGATTGCGTGAAATAATGTTGCGTATAGCCGAAGAGACAAGTGCGAAACAGGCGCGAATTGCAGGGATACAAATTGGTGGAAAGACCGCAACAGCAGAAAAACGTATTAATGGGAAAATTGATAAATTTAAGAACTTGACAGCATTTTTAGGGATATTCCCTGTGGCTGCACCACAGTACACTATACTGGTTGTATTAGATGAACCCAAAGGCACACAAGAAACGTTTGGACTGCGAACTGCTGCATGGAATGCCGTGCCCACGACAGGAAAAATATTAGATGGTATCCTGCCATTGCTATTTGAATAAATTTATATTATAATCATATTGACAATAAAAAAGAGTATAGCGTGAGAAAGATAGTAGCCAAGTCCATGCTGGGGCGGGCATGGATTACTGGGGATAGCGTAGGTTTGCTATCATCCAGTGAAGATGATTTGATAAAGCAAGTTTTAATTGGACGCGGAATTTCAGAGGACGATATACCAGCGTTTTTGAATCCGTCGGTCAAGGATTACATGCCTGACCCCTTTGTTTTGTGTGATTGTGAAAAGGCAACTAAAATAATAGCAGATGCAATTTACAAACACGAAAAGATTGCTGTATACGGAGATTATGACGTTGATGGAATTACATCAACTGCTATTTTTGTAAAATATCTGCAAACTATTGGTGTCGAGGTGACATGGCATTTGCCCACGCGTGAGGGTGAAGGCTATGGTTTAAACAAAGAAACGATACAGCGCTTGGAATCAGAAGGCGTGAAATTATTGATAACGGTTGATTGCGGAATTAGCGGTGTAGAAGAGGTTGAATATGCCAAGTCGCTTGGTATGCGGGTGGTAATAACAGATCATCATTCACCTGATTCTGTTATACCAAATGCGGATGCAATTGTTAATCCAAAGCGCGCAGATGATGATTCGGGGCTTGATTATTTGGCGGGTGTTGGGGTTGCATTTTTAGTTTTGGTTGCGTTAAATCGTGAGCTGAAAAATTCTGATAGCCAAGAATTGGTTGAGAAAACAAAATTTATAAATTTATTGAATTTTTTGGATTGTGTCGCATTGGGAACGATATGTGATACCATGGCGTTAATCAAATTAAATCGTGCGTTTGTTGCGACGGGTTTAAAGGTTTTAAATCTGCGTCAGAATTTAGGATTACGTACGTTGATGCGTGTTGCCAAGGTTGATAAGGTTTCTGTATATGCGGCAGGTTTTGTTTTAGGACCACGATTAAATGCGGCTGGACGCATAGATTCTGCGTCTCCGGCATTGGATTTGTTGTTAACTGATAATCCGCTGATTGCGCATGATTTGGCAACCAAACTGGATGAAATGAATCAAGAAAGAATAAATATTCAAAATTCTATTATGATTCAGGCAATTGATTTGGCGGACAAATGTTGTAAATCAGGGCGGTGCAGTTTATTCGTTTGTGGCGATAATTGGCATGGTGGGGTTATGGGTATTATTGCAGGTCGATTAAAGGATAAATATAATTTACCGGCTTGTGTCGCTACACGCACGGATGATGTTATAAATGGTTCTGGGCGTTCTATACCAGGGGTAAACCTTGGTGCAATTATACATGATGCATTGGCACGCGGGTTGATTTCCGAAGGTGGTGGTCACGCGGCCGCGGCAG
>CAMYXE010000002.1 GCA_947303165.1 uncultured Pseudomonadota bacterium
TGCATCTGATAAACCAGATTATTTTGAACAATACGAAGAAGATTTGGCACTGACCGTTGCCCAATTACGCACAGAATTAAAGAAAAAAGAAGACGAAAACAAGCAGCTTTCGACAGACCTTGAAGCGAGCCAAAAGAAAGAGAAAGATGCAGAAGAAAAAATCAAAGATATAGAAGAAAAAGTAGAAAAACTCACAAATGAGAAAACAGAGGCAGAAGGAGCTCTCAAATCAAAAACCACAGAAGTTGCGGCCCTACGCGGTGCAGTAAAAGTCTTTATTGACGATGCAAAAAAACGTGCCGAAGGTTCAATAGTTGACGTAAGAAAAGATTTCAAAGTCAAGTTCGAAGCATTTGAAAACGAAATACAAAATCTAAATAAACAACAAGCAAAAATATAAAAAGACGCCCGTTTGGGCGTTTTTTTTATAATCAAATCTTATTTTTCGGTTGCGGGTTCCACTGGTGTTTCAACGGGTGTCGCAAGTGGTGGGGTTGGTTCACCCGCCAATTCGTCCGCCGCCAATTCTGCACGAACATCACTCTGTGGGTTTGCCATATTAGACTTTGACGAAACCAACGCCAACGCCGCACACAATACAAAGAATATTATCGCCAACCATGTTGTTAATTTAGTAAGGAAATTTCCCGCCGCCGCACCAGTTAATGCACCACCGAACATAGATGCCGCCGAAGAACCGGACATACCGCTACCCTCGGATTTCTGTAATAAAATGATGCCGATCATAAATACTGCGACAATAATCAGTAATACCAATAATATTGAAAACATTTCGATTCCTTTTTATTAATTTACCCAATTCTAATTGCCCAAACATCAAATTGCAAGTTTTTTCAACAATGCATCTGCGGCCGCGGTACTGGCATTTTTCTTGGAACTGCCCTCGCCCGTGGCGGTTTGCCCCATTGCTGTCACACTGACACTGAATACTGGGCAATGTGCCGCACCCGTCGGTTCATTGTATTTATATACCGGCAAAGAACCATTTGCATGCTTTTGAACAAATTCTTGCAGTTTTGTTTTGGAATCTTTCGGTGCCACCGGCGCAGCGGCCGCCAAATCGGTCCAGATATCGCAAATAAATTTACGCGCGGTATCAAACCCGGCATCAAAGAAAATCGCGCCCAGTAATGCCTCCATAGTATTGGCAAGCATGTGGCGTTTACGCCCACCCGTCATGTGCCCATGGTGTAAAGACTTTTCCAATTCCAGTTTTATTGCCACATCTGCCAGTGTTTCCGTAGAAACCAAAACCGCATAACGACGTGCAATTTCCCCTTCGGTTTCGTCAGGGAACATTGTGTAAAGCAGCGACGATACACTTAACCCCAAAACACGATCACCAACAAATTCTAACCTTTCGTTATTGTGTGCGCCATCAACGCCGCTTTGCGTCATAGCTAGGTTAAACAAACTTTCATCTTTGAATTTATACTTTAATGCCATTTTAATGTATTCCTTTACCAAATCTATCCCAACGCATCTTGGAATTCCAATTCCAAAACGATATCATCGGGGCCACATAATTATGTGAATACCATATAAACCACACACGCCCTAAAACATTATCACGTGGAACAAAACCTACATCTGCACGACTATCATTACTGTTGTCGCGATTATCACCCATAAAGAAGAAATGTCCTTCGGGAACCAAATATTCCGCGGTATTGTCCATATATTCATTATCAGAAAACTCTATGATACTGTGTTCAACACCATTTGGTAACACCTCGGTATATTCTGTTGCGGGAAAAACACCGCACATACCAGGGTTGGCATGACATAATCTGTCGCTTTTATATTCAATTGTATATTTAAATGTGGCTGGTTCATTATCAACCCATATCTTATTACCTTTTATCGTCATATTATCACGATAATATCCAACCGAACGCAACGAACGTGGCAAAACCGCAACAATATAAGGGCGTGGATCTTTGCGTTCAACCATTTTTCCATTAATATATAAACGGCCTTCTTTGACCTGAATCACATCCCCAGGCACACCAATCAAACGCTTTACATAATCCAATGATTCATTTGCCGGATTCCGAAATACAATAACATCACCAACCTTTGGTTCATGACCCAAGAAACGTCCGTTCCATAATTTCCAAGAACCAAAAGGGAAAGAATAACGCGAATACCCATATGACCATTTCGTTACGAAAATATGGTCTCCGATATGCAATGTTGGTATCATTGATCCAGACGGTATATTGAATGGTTCCAAAAATAAACTGCGAAAACCAATTGCAATTAATATACCATAAAACAATGTATCGAACCATTCACGCGCACGGTTTTTGGACTTTACAGGCATCTTTTTTCCTTTCTGTATTAAATTTACGTTTCGCATTTTATAACTTGAATTCAATTATGGCAAGTCTATAATGTAAAAATCATGATTTCATTAAGTTCTATTATTTTCAACGGGATGGATGCGACGAAAATAGACGTCCAGGTTCAAATATCTGCTGGACTGGCCAAACCTGAATTTAATATAATTGGCCTTGCGGATCGTGCGGTTAAAGAATCCGCAGAACGTATCCGTAATGTCTTGGCGGCATTAGGATTGCAATTACCGTCAAAACGTTTAACCGTCAACCTGTCGCCCGCAGACGTTGAAAAAAGTGGCGCGCATTTTGACCTGCCTATATTATGTGGCATACTGTGTGCGTTTGATATTTTACCCGAAGAACAATTGTCTAAATACATTATTATTGGCGAGGTTGGCCTTAATGGAACAATTGCAAAAACTAATGCGGTATTAGCGGCCAGTGTTTGGGCAAACAAAAATGGTTATGGCATAATATGCCCTGGTGATCAAGGAACCGAGGCACGATTTGCCGGCCATACAAATATTTTGGCGCCTTTTCATGTGTTGGAACTGATAAATCATTTTAACGGTAAATGCCCGATTGCCTTGCCCCAGGTGCCAGAAACGAATATTTCTGATAGTTCCAGTGGGCCTGATATGTCCGAAGTTCATGGCCAGGCCGCCGCGAAACGCGCACTGGAAATTGCCGCCGCAGGTGGTCATGCAATGCTTATGATTGGCCCCCCAGGATCGGGGAAAACAATGTTAGCATCACGTTTAGCAACGATTATGCCAGGTATGACATCTGACGAAGTTCTAGAAACATCTATAATTTATTCCATTGCAGGTCAATTAAACAATAAATCGCTAATGTCTAATCGGCCATTCCGTAGCGTGCATCATACTTCTAGTCCTGTCGCACTTGCCGGTGGTGGTTCAGATGCGAAACCCGGTGAAATATCACTTGCACATAATGGTGTTTTATTCTTGGACGAATTACCAGAATTTAACCGCGCAACACTTGAAATTCTGCGTCAACCAATGGAATCAGGCAAAATTATGATTTCACGTGCACGGCGCAATGCAACATATCCTGCGCGTTTTCAACTTATTGCCGCGATGAACCCATGTCCATGCGGACATCTGGGCAACGCTGCACTGTCTTGTTCGCGTGCGCCACGTTGTGCCGAGGCGTATCAAAACAAGATTTCTGGGCCATTACTTGACCGTATAGATTTGCATGTTGATGTTGATGCTGTAAATCCATGGGAAATGAAAAATGATTCAAACGAGCCGCGTGAATCTAGCGCAACAATACGCGCACGCGTTGTTGCCGCACGCGCGGCACAAATAAAACGTCAGGGTTATATCAATGCGCGACTTGACGGAGCTGATTTAGAAAAATACGTTCCTTTGTCCGAAGAATTAACAAGTTTTCTGAATAATGCGGCTGAAAAAATGGGAATGTCTGCACGTGGTTACAATCGTATTAAAAGAATCGCACGAACAATTGCAGACCTGCGCGGTGCAGAAAATGTGGAATTATCCGACTTGGCCGAAGCCATATCATACAGACCAATTAACCGTGGTAAATACAGCGCGAAGGGAATAAATTAAAATTCAAACCGCAAACCCAACATAACATTAGCATATATCAAGTTCTTGGCACTAAACCAATCAAGTGGTCTTGTTTCATCCGCGTTTGATAAACGGTATTTAACACGCGGAATATACGACACACGCGCACCAAAATCTAAAAACAGATTTTTATTCAAACCATACGCAAAACCAAGTGCCGCAACCGCTGCAATATTTGCTGTATTGGTTGTAGAACGATAGAATTGAATAACACCGTTATCATTTTGTTCGCCAAAATTTGTAAGGTCTTCAACCAAAGATAAATCGCCCCATGGATCCGACAGATTCATCACAGTTTTGGTATCAGCATACCCAAAACCAAGTCCAACATAAGGTATCATCTTACCCATTGGTTTTGCCGAACCATCAAAGAAATCATAATATGCCATTACACTAATTATGTCCGAAGAGACAGTAGATTGAACAGCACCGCTTTCTACATAAACTGTATCGCCACTAGTTAAATGCATATCGCCTGAAAATAAAGGTGCCTCGTTATAATCGACTTCGGAAAAATGATCCCACCCAAGTTCCAAACGCCACCGCGGATTATTTGGTAAAACCCATCCTATACTCGCACCACCCGAAAAAGCAATATCTGACAAATCTTTCATTCCCAGCGAACCGAGCTTACCAGTTCCAGCCTCTTCAAATCCAGGGTATGCAGAGCAATCTTCGGCGGTTCCAAGCGGAATAACCTCACCCGTTCCAGAATTTATGCAAAATACAGGCACAACCGAACCGACTTCGTTTTTCATACTGGCCATTACATATGACATACCACCACGCAGTGTAACTGTCGCACGACCACCATCATCGTCAGATGATGTCCTGTATGTATATTCACCGGAATATTGCCAATTCGCCTGTGCAGCACCAGTATTCAGCGCCAAAATGCATGCAAGAAAATAAACTATCCTACTTCTCATGTCGTATATTATATCATAAAATAAACAAATAAAAAATATATTTATATAAAAAAAGTGGGGAATTTTCCCCACTTTTTATTTACTGTTCGCGACGACGTCTGCCAAACAATCTACCACGCAAGGATTCTCGCTCTGCCTTTATTGCGATTTCTTCTTTACCATCAAGCGCCCCAAGCACCTCTTCATGTAGCACGCTGACGGTTTTGATACCATCACTTAGACTTCCACTATAAATATCGTGCCAACGCTCGTCAACGTCTTGCCATTCCCCACCAGTATGCAACATATGACACATAGATGGCATATCGGCATCTGGCATAACATCGCAACCACCAACAAATCCATGACCACCATTGGACAGAAGTATTGTGGTCAAATCTTCATCTTCATAATTTCTGATGTCACCGATTGTTGTATCAAGCATTTTACCGACGGACATAAGTTCCGGGGTACACAAATCCATTGATAATGCGATATCACCATTATCAGACATACGTGCAACTGGGTACCAACGTCCGGGATTTGGGACAAAATCTGTTTCCAAATCGTGATTTTCAAGACCAGTCACCAATTGATACGCAATTTTTAAACCATCAATATCAACAACAACCAATGGGATGTTGCTATTTTGCACAACCGGATTACCATTAATGTTTAGGTCAACCAGTTTAACAGCTAATTTCCCATTGCGTAATGCACCGATTTTTTCAGACAATTTTGTTGAATCATTGGCTAGTTTTGTCAAAGCAACTGGGATCTTGTATTTGCGCCCTGAAATTCTTTCTAGCATCTTGCCCGCTGCCTTTTCTAGCGCAGCCACAAAACCAAAACGTCCTTTTGTTTCTGTTTTTCCTTGATTCATATGTTTTACTTCTGATAATGCATCAGTCACTATTGGTATCTCCTTGGATTCCTGACGACTTTCTTCTGCCATCGTGACACCTTTTTCATCAGGCAACACCACACCAACATCTACCGCCTTATCTGGATTTACAAACGGTTCTGCTTCATGTTCCTGGGCGAGTTCAGTTGGTGTAATTTCCTCCTGTTCCCCCTTTAACATGTCACCAACATTGACGTATGGCACAGTATATTTGGATAAATCCATTGTTTCATCACGCTTATACGAATTGTCGTATTCTGGGACCGTATGTTCAAATTCAAAAGGTCTATCTGAAACATTTCCGCCATGCGCCTTTAACCAATCCTCAACTTTCTTTTTTATTTGTTCAAGGCTGGCCTTATTATCAGAATTCTCTTCTGGTTCTATTTCAATTTCAACCTCTTCTGGTTCCACTTCTTCAACTATTTCCGCCTTTTGTGCCGCGCGTTCTTCACGTTCCTGTTGCTTTTTCGCTTGGACACCTTGTTCTGGGACAGGCCAATAATAGTCATATTCATCAAGTTCCCGATTCAGTTCTTGGAACCTTTCCTGAAGTTTTTGTATCTTGGCTTGCCATGCTGCAATATCTTGTTTCGATGCACCACGATTCGAATCAGGCTTGTGTGCCAATAATTTATCTATGGCTTCACTGCATTGCTTTAATTCTTCGCGTTTAAATGCCAATTCAGACCCAAGATTGATTTCAACGTCATTGGCATGTCCAAGTTTGTTTCTTATTTTTGCAATATCGTATTGCAAGCTGCTCTTCTTGGCCTTTAATTTTGCCGCCTCGGAACCATGGCTGTGCGCCAGTTTTTCTTCTACATCTTTCAATTGATCATGCAAATCCTTCCATGCCTTGGCCTGGGATCTATCAACCCACAATACCAGGACATCTTCATCACGCCAATATCTATCATCCAATGCAATATGCTTCTTTTTTGGTGCAGGCTGCCACTCATCTCTACCTGGGGGTAGCAAGCGACCATCTTTATCCTTACCCGATGGCAATAAACGACCATCATCATCTTCTCTACCAGGAGGCAACAAGCGGCCATCATCTTCCTTGCCCGGCGGTAATAAACGTCCGTCATCCTCTCTACCCGGTGGTAATAAACGACCATTATTATCTCTGCCTGGCGGTAACAAGCGACTATCATCATCTTTAACAGGTGGTAACACCGGCCCATCATCTTGTTTATGTGGCGGTGTATCATCTTGTGGTCCTTTATCTTTCTTGCGACCAAATATACGATCCGCAAAGGCACCTACACGGTCACGCAATTTCGTTAATCTTTCACGAGGATCATACGTACCGAACATTGCCATACCACTGCCATGAACAGGTGTATATTTTGGAACAGTATCATATACGGTGCGCGTATATGGTTCTTGATAGGTATATTCAACATCATGATACGATGATTCACCTTCGGTATACGTCGTCCAACCACGTGGATCGTTTGGTCTAAAATATCCATCGGTTTGAACATGGTCGGCCGAACTTGGGACACCGTGCACATAGTCAATCTGACCATGACTATAAACGTATTGATCCAAATTCAAAATTTGTTGCATACCGGCCTCAAAGGCATCCGCGCCACCCGTAAATGTATCTGCTGCTGCGCGCAGGTCACTTGGGTCAAAGCCACGTGCCCGCCCCCACGCATCGGTCATAACCCTATGATTTGCATGACTGTAAACATCGTCAATATTTGGGTCAAGATGGCTATAATCCACATGCAGACGCATATTGTCTGCGGTCAAACCACCGGCTTCGCCGTTTACAAGTAATACACGATATGGGTTAAGATTCGTTCCATGGTCTGCATTATATGCGTTAATTGCGTCGATACGCTGTTGCAACAATGCTGGATCATCTTGATACCACATTTCAACAGTATTCTTGGCATATTCCGCCGCATCTGGGGTAAGTTCCGATCTGACACCTGTCACATCACGAACATCATCGACTTCACGAGGAACCTGTTTTGAACCTTCCTCTTGGTATCTAGTGTTCTCTGGATTATTATGATTGTGCGCATCAATAATTCCACGCGCCGCCGCACGACCCGCAAATCCACCACCGATAATTGCACCAGCGTTTGCAATTGCCCACGCCACAGATTCCGCCACAGACAAATTCGCATCACGCGCATCACGATACATTTCAACCGCATTTTTTGTTCCACCAATTGCCAAAGCACCGTAACCCAATGCCATCGCCGTCTGGGCCAGACCCGCGGCACCGAAACACATTGCAGCAACCGCAAGTACGCTTACCCCCAAAGACAGGACAAGGCGTTTATCCGCCAAAAATGCCCTGATATCTGTTGGCAGACCGGCCGCCTCTTGCGCCTTACGCCAACGCATAACTTGGACAACCCCCATACCTATCGCAGTGGCAATACCGACCGCGGCCATTGATGCCGCAAAAGATATTCCTGCTGTTGCCGCCGCCGCGGTTGCAATTAATGTAATAAGCGTACTGGCAACGAATGCGCTTAAAAAACCCTTGAATACACGTGTAAAGAATTCTATACGTTTTTGGCGTTTGCTGACCGGCCCACGCGTCATACGTGCGCCATTTAAACGGTCAACGCGTTGCAATGGGCGAAATACTTTACCGAAAAATCCACCTATACGGGTCCCAGCATTACCAACTTTCTTTTTGATACGTGCCGCCCAACCTGCGGTTGCATTTACCTGGGCATCCAACGCAGCATTATATCCCGCATCGGACATTTCGCCACCCTGTTGCGACAATTCAGCGATAAATGCATCACGATTTTCGGGCTTCATGAATGCTTCGGGATCTTCCATGGCGCCATTAATAATCTTGTCCGCCGTGTCCATTTCATACAGTTTGAATAAAACTTCTTCGTTTAATTCCTGTTCCAATGAATCTTCGTCGATATTTTCGTCCAGCACATGACGCTTTGCAAGATCATGACGCGTTAAATCAATAATTGTTGCAAGGCGACCACCTTTGATAATTTTGCGTCCCTGTTCCCATTCTTCGTATTCTGTTTTATCACGATTATTTGCCGATCTAAACTGTGGAATAACTTTTCCATTCTTGTCCAAGAATTTATATTTTGATAACATTGCCTTGGTTTCATCAGTCAATTCTGCACGTCCAAGGGCCTCGTTCAAATTATCCCAATTTTCTTCAAGGCTCGCCGCATTATCAGGCCCCAGGTTTGAAATTCCCCAATTTTCATCATATTCTGAAATAACAGTTTCCAAATGCCCGATGTTGGAATTCATTTGGTCGATTTTGGCTTGTTCCAGGGAAACACCTAAATCCGCCATTTCTTGTAATCTTGCGTCGACAGCGTTTTGATCATCCAGTTTATCTACATCACCCATGCGGGCACGCAACATATCTTCAAAACCTTCGTACACATCGGCAATATTAGACACATCAACCAATGCATTACTGCCTGTATTTATGACCATACCGCCGGTATTTGCAAAGTCTTCAGACAGATTATCTATGTGTTTCGCCAAATCTTTTAAACGTTGTTTCTGTGCATCATCCGTTTTTGCGCGCCCAAACACAGAACGGTATGCGTCCGCCAAAATGGCCGGCGTCGCACCATCAAACCCATCACGAACAAACACATCACAGAATTGCAAGCGTTGCTCACGCGACATCTGTGGAACCTTGGCAATAACTTTGCTAACCGCCTCGACATCACGAAGTTCCTGTGCGTTATTTGCTTCATTTTCTGATAACAATCCAAGTTCCGCATATATTTTTGCGATTTTTTTCACAAACAACAAAGTATTTTTGTCAGACGTGTTTACACGTACACGTGTCTGTTCTGCGCTTTGATTTTCTGGCATTTTTAAGACTCCCTATCCTTAGATTAATTATTTATTTTTATATTTTATCACAAAACCTATTATAAAGAAAGTATTTTTGTGTTAATATAGGATGCATGATAGCTTCTTTAATTTTATTAGTTGTGGGATTTGTATTGCTTGTTCGTGGTGCAGATGTATTTGTCGAGTCCGCCGTTAGCGTTGCAAACCGATTCAAAATTCCGCAAATAATCATTGGCGCAACACTTGTCGCAATCGGAACCAGTGCGCCCGAGGCCGCAATAAGTATCAGCGCAACTATCAAAGGGTCCGATGGTATATCAATTGGAAATATCATAGGCAGCAATATCACCAACATATTCTTGATACTTGGGGTCACGGCATTGATTGGGGCAACCCCAGTACAAAAAAACACAAAAAAATACGAATTACCTTTTGTGGGAATGATAACAATTTTGTTGTGTATGATTGGAATGTGTTTTGGCGAAATATCACGCATGGCCGCACTGGTGTTTTTGGCATTGTTTGCGTGCTTTATTGTTTACATGATTATGATTGCACGCAAATCTGATACACCAACCGAGCCAACGAAACAAATTCCGATGTTTGAAACAATCGTTATGATTATTGCGGGAATTGCCGCACTGGTTATTGGCAGTAATTTAACCGTAGATTCTGCAACAGATATTGCAACACGCCTTGGGGTATCAGACCGGATAATTGGTCTAACGTTGGTTGCATTGGGAACAAGTTTGCCTGAACTGGTGGTATGTATAGTTGCTGCGATAAAACATGAATACGATATGGCAATTGGCAATATTGTTGGGTCTAATATTTTCAATATCTTGTTTGTGTTGGGGGCGGCGGCAGCCATAAAGCCAATGTATTTTAATCCCGCGTTTTTGACCGACGGCGCCATCGCAATCATGGCGATAATAATGTTGATGATATTTACCGCACGCAACTCAAAATTAGGGCGATTTGGGGGTTTGGTATTTTTGCTGTCTTATACTGCATATGTTTTGCATCTGGCATTATGATTTATGCCGTTCTTTCATTTTGCAAAAGTATACATTCCTAAGCATTTTCATTTCTGAATCTAAATCGCGAATACGCAAAACCGCACCATTTGGTATTTCATACTTCTGCCTTTTATCCCAACACGAGTATATATCGAACGTATTTTTATTTTCCAGATAGCTCATCATGATATACAAAATACTGCTGTGTGTCACGACCAATGTGTTTTTATTATAATCTTGTTCGGCCATAAAACTGCCTACACGCGCAAAAGCATCCGCCCATGGTTCCGCCTTGAATTCTATGGCGGCAGGATTGGCAAGGAACAACCCCATCATGTCTGGGTCAACCATTCTTTTAGACCAACCTGTGAGTATACCATAATTATATTCATTCAGACGCACATCGTACTGAACAGGTATTTTTAATTCTTTGCCAACTATTTCCGCGGTTTGTTCTGCCCGTTTTATTTTCGATGAAATTATCTTTTCAATATTGAATCGCTCTAACTTTTTTGCAAGCGCCACCGCCTGGGCCTGACCTGTGAGACTTAGTTGAATATTATTATCTGTCCCCTGTATTATATACGGGGAATTCAGTGTAGAAGCATGTCTTGCTAAGTATAACATATTGCCGATATTAATATCATATCCAAATAAAATCAAACCAAAAATAAAAACGCCCATTTAGACGTTCAAAATTTATGGTGGAGCTGATCGGACTCGAACCGACGACCCCTTGCATGCCATGCAAGTGCTCTACCAACTGAGCTACAACCCCATTTCGGAAAATCATTCTATATTTCTTCTTGCCAAATGTCAAATATATTTGCTAACCTGGGGACATATGCAAGGAGTTTTAAATATGGATATTCAATCTTTAACAAACGAAGTGGAACAAAAAACTGCACAAACAATCGAAGTTTTACGTAATGAATATGCTGGCCTGCGCACTGGACGCGCATCTGTGCATTTATTGGATGGTGTACGCGTAGAAACGTATGGTTCTGATATGCCGTTGAATCAAGTCGCAACAGTATCAACACCAGATAACCAGACACTTTCTGTGACGGTTTGGGATATTGCAAATGTTGGTGCTGTGGAAAAAGCGATTCGTGATTCTGGATTGGGGTTAAACCCAATGAGTGCTGGCGCGGTTATTCGTTTGAATATGCCACCACTTACCGAAGAGCGCCGTAAAGAATTGACCAAGGTTGCTGGTAAATATGCCGAAGAGGCCAAAATTTCTATGCGCAATATTCGCCAAGATGCTATGGGAAAAGTCAAACGTGCCGTGACTGACAAGGAAATATCCGAAGATGACCAACGCAAATATGAATCTGATTTACAAAAGATTTTTGATGCGCGTAGTGCCGAAGTAGATTCTATCGCTAAACAAAAAGAAATTGACATTATGTCAGTATAAAGTTAGCAAGAATGGTTTAACGTAAAATATCGGTGTGAAAATGTTCAACTTATTTAAAAAGAAATCAGAAATATCAGCGACGCCTAAAAAGGTTCCGAGCCATGTGGCATTCATATGTGACGGGAATCGTCGATGGGCAGAATCGCGTGGTCTGCCCCCGTTGATGGGACACAAGGCTGGAATTGCGAACTTCGAAAATCTGGTCGATTGGTTTATTGCACGTGGTGTTACGACAATCACGTTCTTTATATTTTCAACAGAAAATTGGAACAGATCAAAGGAAGAAGTCGATTTCCTGATGGATTTATTTTATTCCGAATTAAAGAAAAATCTTAAACACGCATTGGAAAAAAACTTGCGGTATCGTGTGATTGGTTCACGTGACAAATTACCGAAAAGGCTTGCTAATTTATGTGATGAATTGGAAGAAACATCCGCAGAAAACACCAATGGCACTGTTGTATTTGCATTAAATTATGGTGGTCAGGACGAAATTATAACTGCTGTGAACGCCGCCATTGCCGAAGGTTCACCGGTCACCCGCGAAACATTTGAAACTTTCCTTGATACCGGGGATTTGTTGCCTATTGACCTTATGGTGCGAACAAGCAATGAATTTAGAATTTCGAACTTTTTGTTGTGGAAGTTGGCGTATGCAGAATTATTATTTATCCCCGAACACTGGCCAGATTTGGTAAAAAGTGAAAAGTTATGGCAGTTTGTTTTGGATGAATATGCAAAACGCAATCGCCGTTTTGGTGGGGGCAAAAAATTGAATTATTCAGGACGTAAAAAATAGAGATTTAATATGTCAGAAACAGCAAATAGAATTTTGGTCGCATTGGGTTTGATTGGTGTGGCATTTCTTGCCACGTTGATAGAATACAATGGTATTTTTCATGCGATTTATTGGCTTTGCCTGATTGTTGGCGCTGGGATGATTTTTGAATTTTTGCGTTGTCTTTGGCATGCGCCACGTGACGTGATGTTCAATTTGAAAAACCTGGTAATATTCTTGGCATTTTTGGGTCTTTTGGGGCTTGATTTTGTGTCACTTATGACATTGGGGCATCGGGCCATGATAATCTTTATGGTTTTAGTTATTGTTTCGGTGGCTGATGTTGGTGCATGGTTATGTGGACGTGTAATTGGTGGTGACAAATTGTGGGAAAAAGTATCTGAGCATAAGACATGGTCTGGGCAAATTTTCGGTATTATATGTGGCACAATAGCAGCGATATTATATGGTTACCTGACATTAAAAACGTTCGTTCCACAAATGGTATGGATTGGTATAAGCGTGTCTTTATTATCACAATACGGGGATTTGACAGCAAGTTTCATAAAGCGTAAATTGAAAATCAAAGACTTTAGCAATTTACTGGGTAAACACGGTGGTATAACCGACCGGTTTGATGGATGGATTTACGTATTACCAATAATTTGGGCTGTATTAGCATAATGATGTAAGGGGGACACACAATGCATACAATAATGACTATTATCGCGCTTTTGATTGTTCTTGGGGTCGTTGTTTTTGTTCATGAACTTGGACATTTTTTGGCTGCGCGTTGGGCGGGTGTTCGTGTTGATGCATTTTCTATTGGTTTTGGCCCGGCGATTATAAAATGGCATGATAAACGCGGTACTGTTTGGAAAATCGCGTGTCTGCCGTTGGGCGGTTATGTGTCTATATATGGCCAAGAAGATATGTTTAACCGCAAAAAATACAATGAATTACCAAAAGCAAAAAAGGTCGGTCACTACCTGTCAGCGCCCGCATGGAAACAATTCATTATTATCGGTGCTGGTGTATTTATGAATTTCGTTTTGGCGTGGGCAATATATTCCACAATATTCATGTTCAAACCCCAAAATGTTCAATTACCTGTTATTGGCCAGGTTATCCAGGGCAGTCCTGCATTTACTGCGGGGATTAAACCTGGTGATGTTATCGTTCAAATAGATGGTCAAAAAATAACTAATTGGGGCGAATTAGTAATTGCGAAAGAGTTAGCAGGCAAACACCCCGCTAAGGTATCATTAAAACGCAATCAAGAATCAATAGATGTGGAGATAGCGCCCGAATTACGTTGGGGACTTGTTGCCGATGGCAGCAAAACAGAATTTCGCAAGAAAGGCTTCTTTGGCGCAATATATTCTGGTGCACGTGAAACATATTATCAGTCAAAAACATTGTTAACTGTATTGCAACAGATTGTAACAGGTGACCGTTCATCAAAACAACTAGGGTCATTCATTACAATTGCCCAAATATCTGGTCAGGCCATGGCCGCAGGCATATTTGCACTTTTATCCATTATCGCGTTATTATCTGTCAACCTTGGTGTAATTAACCTGTTGCCCTTGCCTGTTTTGGATGGTGGTTATTTATTAATTTTGATTATCGAAGCCGCCACACGCAAAAAACTTGGTGGCCGTGGCATGGAAATTGTGATTGTATGCGGGTGGATTTTCTTGGCATTTGTATTTATGCTGACCATGTGGAATGATTTGGCAAGGGTGTTCGGATTATGATAAAAAAACTTATTATTTCTTGCATGACTTTGATGTGCGCAACTGTTGCAAATGCAACGGTTATTTCGCACGTTGATGTCACAGGGAACAAACGTATGGATGCGGAATCTGTGCGCATTCTTGCAAATGTCAAAGTTGGTGACAATATAAGCAGCGAAGGCGTAAACGAGGTTGCAAAAAAATTACAAGAAAGCGGTTATTTTTCCAAGGTCTCTGCCACAATTTCTGGGGATACATTGAAAATAAATGTTAGTGAGGCGCCACTGGTCAATATGGTCACAGTCGAAGGCAATGACGAAGTGTCTACGGATGATTTAAAGAAAGAAATCAAATTGGCGGAAAGGTCTGCATTTGATGAATCTGTGATTGGTGCAGATGTGGCACGTATGTTGACCGTTTATCAACGCAAAGGATTTTTTGGCACAAAAATTGAACCCAAGAAAATAATGCTGGATGATAATCGCGTAAATGTTGTGTATGAAATTACCGAAGGACATCCGACATATATTGAATCAATTTCTTTTTCAGGGAATAAACAATTTAGCAGTCGCACGTTGCGTGGCGAAATATTATCACGCGAACATGCATGGTGGCGCTTTATGTCACAATTTGATGTCTATGACGAAGACCGCATACTTTATGACCAACAAATGTTGCGCCAATTTTATTTAAGGAATGGTTATGTAGATTTTACGGTTAAAAA
>CAMYXE010000003.1 GCA_947303165.1 uncultured Pseudomonadota bacterium
CTTGTCAGACTTTGGCAATAATTGACCAATAATCATACGACCCGCCGTAGTTTTGTAATTCTTGCCGTTAATACGCGCAACAATTGGTGTATGTAACGTGATTGTTTTGTTTTCCAATGCCAATTCTACTTCGTCCATGCTGATAAAGCGTGGCGACTTTTCAGTGTGTTCACCATTTATCAATGAAATATAGTAGATACCCAAAACCATGTCTTGTGATGGCACTGTCATAGGTTCACCATTTGCCGGCGACAAAACATTGTTGGTTGACAGCATAAGTGTACGTGCCTCCAATTGCGCTTCAAGCGAAATAGGAACATGCACAGCCATCTGGTCACCGTCAAAGTCGGCATTGAATCCCTTACATACCAATGGGTGCAAACGAATTGCCTTGCCTTCAATCAAAACAGGTTCAAATGCCAACAACGACAATCTGTGCAATGATGGTGCACGATTTAACAACACAGGATGTTCGTGGATAACCTTTTCCAAGATTTCCCAAACAATATCTTCACCGTTTTCGACCATCTTGCGTGCAGTTTTTAATGTATTAGCATAATCACCCGCCATCAAACGCGCAAACACAAAAGGTTTAAACAATTCCAATGCCATTGCTTTTGGCAAACCAACCTGATGCATCTTTAATGATGGACCAGACACAATAACACTACGTCCAGAATAATCTACACGTTTACCCAACAGGTTCATACGGAAACGCCCAGATTTACCACGCAAAGATCCAGATAATGATTTAAGTGGTCTGCGGTTCTGTGAAACCATTGGGCGCGCCTTGTGTTCATTATCAAACAAGGAATCAACCGCTTCTTGCAACATACGTTTTTCATTACGAATAATGATTTCAGGTGCATGCATTTCCATAAAGCGTTTCAAACGATTGTTACGAATAATCACACGGCGATACAAATCATTTATATCAGATGCCGCAACATGTCCAGCATCCAATGTTACCAATGGACGCATATCTGGTGGAATAACAGGAATAATATCTGGCAACATCCACGCAGGTTCAGTCTTGGAATCCAAGAAAGCTTCAACCAATTTCAATTGCTTGATAATTGATTTACGTTTTGCTTCAGATTTTGTTTCCGCCAATTCGGCACGCAAACGGGTTCTTTCGTCGCCCATATCCAAATTAGCAATTATGCTGCGCACGCCTTCGGCACCGATACCTACACGGAAACTATCTGGGCCAAATTCTTCAACCGCGGCACGATATTCATCTTCGCTTATCACATCATATTGTTTCAGGTTAGTAAGACCAGGTTCAATAACGATATAAGCATCATAAGAAACAACCTGTTCCAATTTCTTTTGTGACAAGTTGTTCAATAATGTAGCAATCTTGCCTTCGCGCAAGAACCATGTGTGTGCAACTGGCATCGCCAATTTGATGTGTCCCATACGTTCACGACGAACAGAAGACGCACCAACTTCAACACCGCAACGTTCACATATCGTCCCACGGAATTTGATTCTTTTATATTTTCCGCACGCACATTCATAGTCTTTTACGGGACCAAAAATCTTTTGACAGAACAAACCATCTGCTTCGGGTTTCAACGAATGATAGTTTATGGTTTCTGGTTTTGTGACTTCGCCATGTGACCAAGAAAGTATTTCTTCAGGTGATGCAATCGTCACACGCAACGCGTCAAATTGTTCCCTTGTTTCAATTTGCCCAAATATCTTTTGCAACATATTTGCCATATTTTCTAGCTCCTTGCTTAGTGTTAGTGGTTAGTGTTGGTGGTTAGTGCCATCGGAAAAATTCCGATGGCATCCAATACCTTCCACTAATCTATCTTTTTAGGTGTCATTGCCAACCCAAGTCCACGTAATTCACGCACAAACACGTTAAACGCTTCTGGCGTGCCGGTCTGGATATCATCACTGCCCGATATAATGGATTCGTACATTTTGTTACGTCCAACAATATCGTCTGACTTTACAGTCAACATTTCGCGCAACAGATGTGCGGCACCATGTGCTTCAAGCGCCCACACTTCCATTTCACCCAAACGCTGACCACCCATGTGCGCCTTACCGGACAACGGTTGTTGCGTGACAAGCGAATAACTTGCCGTCGAACGTGCGTGTATCTTTTCATCGACAAAGTGGTGCAATTTCAACATATACATAACACCAACCGTCACAGGACGTGCAAACTTTTCACCAGTCACACCGTCATACAATGTAAATTGACCTGTTTCTGGCAATTTTGCCAATTTTAACATCTTGCGAACATCTTCTGGTGTAGCACCGTCAAATGTCGGGGTTGCCATTGGAACACCATCACGCAACAATGCGGCCTGGGCACGAACATCTGTATCGGTCATCTTGGCCAATTTTTCTGACATGTCTTTGCCATAAATCTTGCCCATTATTGTGCGTAAATCATCGGTAACAGCGCGTTTCTGTTTCACTTCTTCCAGCACCGCGCCAATCTGTTCACCCAGCGCGCGCGCCGCCATACCAAGATGGGTTTCCAAAATCTGACCAAAGTTCATACGGCTCGGTACACCAAGTGGGTTCAAGACGATATCAACCGGGGTTCCATCTTCCATATGTGGCATATCTTCAATCGGAACCACGCGGGATACGATACCCTTATTTCCGTGACGACCCGCCATTTTATCACCAGGTTGCAATTTCATCTTGTGAGCGATGTAAACCTTGACTTCTTTCAAAACACCCGCGTTAAGTGAATTGCTTTCAGTCGCTTTTTCAATTTCGCGGTCTGCATTTTCATTCAGTTGTTTCAGTTTGATAAGATGCTGTTCACGCAATTCATCAATCTTGGCTTGAATTTCTTTATTGCCAACCGACAATTTTTTCACATCAACTGGTTTTATACCCTCAAAGACTTCCTGGGTCAATTTTTTACCAACAAATGGTTTCAAACTTCCCGTCCCAGATTCAATTGTTTGCCCTTCGGCCATCTGGAATACTTGATCAGCAAACCCTTTTTCAATAATAAGGATTTCTTCATCGCGGTCTTTGTTTATCTTGTTGATTTTCTCAAGTTCAATCATCTGGGTGCGTTCATCTTTTTTGACCCCATGACGTGTCAAAATATTCACACCGATAACTGTTCCTTCCTCATTCGGTCCAACACGCAATGATGTATCTTTCACATTCAATGCCTTTTCACCGAAGATATTGCGTAACAACGCTTCTTCGGGAGTAAGCAATGTTTCAGATTTCGGCGAAACGTGACCAACCAAAATATCACCCTGTTTCACACGTGCACCAATATAGATGATACCAGATTCGTCCAAATTCTTTAACGCTTCTTCACTAACGTTTGGAATATCGCGTGTCAGGCTTTCTGGTCCAAGTTGTGTATCACGAACCTTGATTTCTTTTTCAACAATCTTGACAGACGTATAAACATCATCGCGCGAAATCTTTTCAGAAATCACAATGGAGTCTTCATAGTTATATCCACGCCATGGCACAAATGCCACCAACACGTTGCGACCCAAAGCCAATTCACCATAGTTCATAGAAGAACCGTCTGCGATGATATCACCCGCAGAAATACGGTCACCCGCTTTGACCAATGGTTTTTGATGTAAAATCGTATCGTTGTTCGAGCGTTCATATTTTTCAAGATTATAAATATCAACACCTGTCACAACATTGCGGCTGTTCATACATTTTACCACAATACGATTTGCGTCGGCTGATTCAACGATACCGCTGTGCTTTGCAACTTTACCGGTTCTAGAATCACGTGCAACTTCGCGTTCAATACCCGTCCCAACCAATGGTGTTTGCACACGCATCAAAGGCACAGCCTGACGTTGCATGTTTGATCCCATCAATGCACGGTTAGCGTCGTCGTTTTCAACGAATGGAATTAACCCAGTGGATATAGACACCACCTGGCGTGGTTCAACATCGATAAGGTCAATTTCTGCACGCGGAACACGTGTAAATTCGCCATCAACACGTGCCGTTACCATATCTTCGGACAAAACACCCTTGTCTGTTGTCGGGGTGTTACCCTGGGCAATCTTGTGTCCCAATTCTTCGTCCGCAGTCAGGTATACCATTTTGTCGGTAATCTTGCTGTTTTCGACAACATAATATGGTGTTTCAATAAACCCATAAGGATTAACACGTGCATAAGACGCAAGGTGGTTAATCAAACCAATATTTGCACCTTCGGGTGTATTAATTGGGCATAAACGACCATAGTGAGTTGGGTGAACGTCACGGACATCAATGCCAGCACGTTCACGATTAAGTCCCCCAGGCCCCAACGCAGAAATACGACGTTTGTGTTCCAATTCGGACAACGGGTTATATGCATCCATAAATTGTGACAATTGGCTCGTTCCCAAGAATTCCGCAATCAATGACATCAAAGGATTAACATTAACAACGTCTTGTGGTTGCATCGTCGCAATGTTCGGTGAAGACAAACTTTCGCGAACCAGGCGTTCTATACGAACCATACCTGTACGGAAGTTTTGTTCAAGCAATTCACCAACGGTGCGAACACGACGATTTGAAAGGTTATCAATATCATCAATTACATCTTTGTGATCGATAATATTGGTCAATGTTTTCAAAACCGCCAAGAAATCGTTTTTGGTCAACAAACGTTCATCTTCTGGTTTCTTACCAGAATCAATTTTCAAACGTTTGTTCATTTTGAAACGACCAACCGCAGACAAATCATAGTACGCAGATTCAAAACCTTGACGCAAGAACAAGTTAATCGCCGCTTCTAATGTCGGACGCTCACCAGGTCTGATGATGTTATAAATTTCGATCAAGGCTTCTTCACGATTTGTGGTTTTATCTGCAACCAATGTGTTACGCATATGCGCGGTCAAAGTTGTGTTATCAATAGAGATAAGAGATATTTCTTTGATACCCAATTTTTCGATATCTGCCAAGACTTCTTCGGTAATTTCTGTTCCCGCTGGATACATAACCTGGTCACCAGACATAATCGGATCAAACAGGTATTCACCAATCAAGGCATCTGACAAAATACCAAACTCTTTGGATGTCGCAGCAATCTTGGCCAAACGTTTTGCATTCAAACGATCGCCCTTGGATGCCATCGGCTTTTTGTCTTTTGGATTAAGCAAATCATAATTCAAACGATACTTATCCAAGCCTTCGAATACATTTGTTGCACCAATCCACATTTTACCATTTGTCTTCAAAGGTATGCGTTTATAGAACACCGACAAGATTTCAGCATCGTCCATTCCACGGATTGTGGTCTTGCGTGGTTCCGCAATCCACTTTTTTTCGTCCTCGGCGCATGGCAAACAACGCAACAACACCGTTGCAGGTATTTTACGACGGCGGTCAATACGAACATAAATAATGCCCTTGGATTCTTCAAAATCAATCCATGAACCATGTTCTGGAATAATACGTGCAGTATACGTAATAGGATTACCAGCAATCTTGGCTTCCTTGGTTGTTGCGAATACGACACCTTGGGTACGATGCATTTGGGAAACGATAACACGTTCAACACCCGATGCAATAAAACTGCCACGTTCTGTCATAAGTGGCACTTCGCCCATAAAGATTTCTTGTTCTTTGATATCGCGCAAAGACTTTTTTCCGTCTTCTGCAATATCCCATAAAATCAATCTCAGCTTCAACTTCAATTTACTGGAATATGTCATCTTGCGGGCAAGGCATTCCTTCACATTGTACGCAGGTTTTTCCAAATTATATTCTACGAATTCTAATTCGGCGGCACCCGCATAGTCCTTGATAGGAAACATTGAAGAGAACACGCTTTGCAACCCAATTTTCTTACGATTTTGAGGTGCAACATCGGCCTGCAAGAAATCCTTATAGGAATTATATTGAATTTCTATCAAATCAGGAAGCGGAGTTTGCAAAAAACTTTTACCAAAAGATTTTCTAAGTTTTTGGATAACTGCCATGGGTTTCAATCCTTTTTTTTGTGCGTTTTGCAAACGAAACTATTACGTATACTTTTTTTCGCCCGTCGCCCGCCAATGGATTTTTCCACGGCGGGCACGGAGTTCGTCACATCAAATGTGACACGATATTTATTGAATCCAACTGGATTCGGCAAAATGAATTATTTCAATTCTACTTTTGCGCCAGCTGCTTCAATTGTCGCCTTCATTTTTTCGGCTTCATCTTTTGCAACTGCTTCTTTCACAGCCTTTGGTGCAGATTCAACCAATGCTTTGGCTTCACCCAATCCCAAGCCTGTAATATCTTTAACAGCTTTGATAACGGCCAATTTGTTTGCACCAACATCTGTCAGGACAACATCAAATTCAGATTTTTCTTCTGCCGCCGCCGCTGCTGGGCCTGCTGCAACTGCAACCGCTGCTGCTGCACTAACGCCCCAAGTTTCTTCTAATGCCTTGGAAAGCTCGACTGCTTCCAAAACAGTAAGTTTTGACAATTCTTCAACTAATTTCTGAATGTCTGCCATTTTTTGCTCCTATTTATTTTACTGGAAAGTTATATTCCAATAATTTATTGATTCTTTTTTCCATACTCTGCAGAAACGCGTGCAATGCGTGAACCTGGTTCGACCAAGATACGCGCGATTGTACCACGGATTTCCAACAGCGAAGGAAGCTTGGATAATTGCAATACGCCGTCTTTGTTCAAGACATCTGCATCCATTTTACCACCAATAATGTTCAAATTTGCATGTTCATCAGCAAATTTGGCCAAAACTTTGGTGACTGCCAAAGCATCGGTTGCAACCGCAACCGCCGTTGGACGTTTCATCATATCGGATACATCTTCAAAACTGGTACCTTTTAATGCCAGTTTCATCAAACGGTTTTTGACAACTTTGAAAACAGAAACAACTGGACGTAATTCATTACGCAATGCTTCGAATTCCTTGACTGTCAAACCGTTGTTTTCGACAACGAAAACACCGTTTGCTTCTTGAAGAGACGACTGCAACGCTGAAATCAAAGTAGACTTTTCTTCGCGTTTCATCTTTTTACCCTTACTTCTGGTTCATCTGAAATAATCAAATAAACCTTTTCTTGTTAAACTTTCCATCCGGTGTTACCCGGGATGGGACCATTTCCTGTCCCAAAGAATTGTCTTTGTCTATGATGGAAATTAAGCGTTTTCGCACCATCAGTCTTGGACAGAAATCTTGTTTATGGTTTTGGGCGAACCCAAAACCATATTATTTATTTTGCATCGATATGCAGGCCTGGACCCTGGGTTGTAGAAACCGCAATTCCCAAGATATATTGACCTTTGCATGATGCAGGTTTTACCTTTTTTAACTGTTCAACCAATGCATTCGCATTTTCGACCAATTTTTCGGTTGCAAATGACATTTTACCAATGCCCGCATGAATGATACCGTTCTTTTCAGCACGATATTCAATCTGACCCGCCTTGGCGGTGGCCACAGCGTTTGCGACATCGTTCGTGACCGTCCCTAATTTTGGATTCGGCATCAAACCTTTTGGTCCCAAAACGCGTGCAACTTTGGACATCTTTGGCATCATTTCTGGTGTCGCAATTACACGATCAAAATCAATATTACCCGCGGCAACTTTTTCAATCAAATCGTCACCACCGACAACATCTGCACCAGCCTTTTTGGCTTCGTCTTGTTTATCATTTGTAAACACTGCGACACGGACCTTTTTACCGGTACCATTTGGCAACGACAACATTCCACGAATGTTTTGATCCGCCTTGGTCACATCAACAGAAAGCCAAACCGCGATTTCCAATGTTTCATCGAACTTTTTTGAACTATATGGACGCAATGCTTCAATAGCATCCGCAAAAGAATATGCTTTTGCCGTATCCAATTCCGCCCATGTTTTTCTTCTTTTTGTAATTTTCATGGCTTATTCCTCCACCTTTACGCCCATTGAACGGCATTGACCCGCAACGATATTCATCGCAGATTCAATGGTAGAGCAATTCAAGTCTGGCATTTTGTTTTCGGCAATTTCCTTGATTTGTGCCTTGGTAATTGTTCCGACAAAATCACGTCCTGGTTTATGAGAACCAATTTTCAGTTTCAATGCCTTTTTAATATAGTACGAAACCGGTGGCAATTTCATAATAAATTCGAAACTGCGGTCCGTATAAACCGTGATAATGCACGGAATCGGCATACCTGGTTCTTTATCAGCCGTTTTGTCATTAAACTGTTTGCAGAATTCGGCGATATTAACACCCGCCGCACCCAATGCTGGTCCAATAGGAGGAGCCGGGTTTGCTTGTTTTGCAGGGACAACAAGTTTTACAATCCCCTTAAGTTCTTTTTTTGCCATTTTTCAATCCTTTTTTTGTTTTTTGGATTCGTGGTGCGATGTGGCGCATCTACCACGGTTTGTTGCATGCCTTTCACATGCCCGTCGGTTATTGACCGATTAAACCCTTTCAACCTTGTCAAATTCCAAATCGACATTGGTTGCACGACCAAACACAGAAATAGTGACGGTCATTTTTTGCTTTACATTGTCAACTTCGGACACAACACCATTAAAGTTTGCAAAGGGCCCATCAATAACGTGTACTTCTTGGCCTACTTCATACACCATATCATCCGGAACAGTGCTGCCCTCTTCTACCTGTTTCAACAAGCGACGCGCTTCTTCTTCGCTAACCGCTACAGGTTTTTGACGTGCGCCCAAGAACATTACAACCTGGGGCATCAATTTAACCAAAGAAAACGTTTCGTTATTCATAACCATTTGAACAACGATGTATCCAGGGAAAAACTTTTTTTCTGTTTTCACGCGTTTGCCAGCCTTGATTTCTGTCACTTCGCGTGTTGGCACTAGAATCTCACCAAAGTATGCATTCAGACGACGCTTATCAATTTGTTCACGCAAATTTCGGGCAACCTTGTCTTCGCACCCTGTGTGACCATTTACAACAAACCATTGCAGTTTATCTTCCATTGTATTCCCCTTGACAAACGTATTAGAAAACCCACCCAACAAGCGCATTTAAAATGCTATCTATAACAAAGAAAAACAACGCAGCAATGCCAGAAAACACCAGAATCATAATCGTTGCGCGCACAACCTCTGCACGGGTTGGCCATACGATTTTGAACCATTCTGCGCGAACACCACGTATAAAATTCAGTATTTTTTTCATCAAGTGCACCAATTTCCTTTGTTTTTTCAACAATCAGACGCATATACCAAAATGTGGCAGGGGCAGAAGGAATCGAACCCTCATCCGCGGTTTTGGAGACCGATGTTCTACCATTGAACCATGCCCCTATGGAACCCCAAGAAATTCGCACCTTTGGCCCAAATGCATTCCGATATTCCGCGATAGGTTAGCACACCTACGCAAAAAATCAAGTGCAAATATTATAATTTTTTTAACAACTTGATGCAAGGACTTTTTGACACCTGTTTTATCCCGGTCTCTTTATTCCAAATTGATAATTTGCCATCAAAGGGGAAACAACGCAAAATTTGATAATTGTGTAACTTTTGCATACTACAAAGAGACAAGGTATAAAATAACCACCATTAATGCTAAAAAAACACTTGCATTAGTTATAATTTTTTTTCTACAATCAACTTAAGTCAAAGGAGAGGAACATAGTGCAACAGCGCATAGAACCGCCAGTTTTACTGTCCAGATTACTGATGTTTGTATTCGCGGGAACGGCCGTGGTGTTGTTCGTATTGTTCGTAACACTTGGGAAAATGTTTCCACTTGACCGGCCAGAGGTATTTTTTGTCACCACGCGCCCGGCAAATTCTGCGATTATTCAAATTTCCGAGATGTCGCCGAACGCAGAAAGCATGGATAACTACAAGCGTGCATTTGTGATGGAGTATGTACGTGCGCGCAACGAAGTTGAACGCAATACTTCATTTATGCGAACAAAATGGGGCAATGATGTCGGCGGTGTTGTGGCCGCCTGGTCTACCCCCGAAGTATACAGTGCGTTTACTAAAACATCGATGGTCACCGCGATATTGGGTTCGTATCCAGATTTTGAATTCAAATGCCCGGTAAATATACTAGGGGTACCGCGTGCATTTCGTGATAATTTGTATACAGTAAAAATGCGCTATTATTGTGCAGATAACAGTGGACAAACAGCGACAACAGATTATACAATCCGCATAGGATTAACAGTTTATGACAATGCCCAAATCCAATGGACAGAACGTTTGGATAATCCGTTGGGACTGAAAGTTTCAACATATACAGTCGAAGGTGGCGAAGATCCTTTGGACACTGGGTACAGGCAGTAAAAATCGAAAGATATAAGGAAAGGAAAGATGATATCATTAAAATCGTTTTGTTTAAGATTGTCGGTCGTCGGAATGGTATGCGCCGTTGTCGCGTTTGATGCACACTGCGCCAATAATTATGGGGTGCAGGCCGCGTGGGATAATCCAAATGCCAATATGACGTCGGGCAGTATAAAACCCGGTTATGCTCAATTGTCATGGGAACCTGGGACTGTTTTACCGGTGAAATTGCGCAATGGCATGGTAACGATGGTTAATTTGCCAAACGGCGAACAAATATCCGAAGCAGTTGTTGGTAATGACGGTTTCTTTACGATTGATGCAACCCAAGGTGGTCGCACGATGTATATTACACCTGCATCTGATAATATGGGTTCAGATACTAATCTGATTGTCACCGGCAAATCGGGCAATATTTATACATTCTATTTGCGCAGTGAACCATCTAATGCCGCAGAAATCACGTATTCCCAGGTGGATGTTGTCTTGGATGGAAATGCACGTCTGCCAAATGCAATGTTGGCAAATGTGGCCGCGCCTTCGGGGACAATGAATTCTATATTTAAAAAGGCCCCAACGAAAAGTGGAACAGTTGGTGTTGACGGCGAAGATTATGATTGGATAAAAACAATGAAAATCGATCCATCAGAATTTCGCTTTGACCTGGATATATTCGTTCCAAACCCAGACGACTATGTGATTGCACCGCGATCGCGTCTTTACGTATATTGACTTTGGGGACAAAGTTATATCTATGACGCAACGTCCGGTCGTATCGTTATTGGTCGAAGGAGGTGAATCCCCTGTTGGTTTCCGGACGGATGGTGAAGATGGACGTTTGTTGATTGTCGAAGCCGTCGGCGATATGGTATTGCGCAGCGGTCAACGCATAGTATGCATTAAAAAACGTGCAAAACCATTCTTGGTTGCAGATACCGCAAGTGTTATGGCATTGGCCGAGGCCAACGTTGCACAGAGCATGCTTTCTGGTCAATCGCTTAACAATGTGCTTTATACCGCGGACCAAGTTGCGATGAATGCGGGCTATGGTAATTATACTGCAAGTCCGATGTATGTTGGCAATTCTATGACACAAACAACACCGATGATGGCACCGGCGGTAACTGGTGGTGCGATGATGATGAATATGTATGGAACCAGTGGCGGTAATGGCGGAACTTCGGGGCTTACAATGTTACCGACCGAACGGAATACCGCGGGTGCGTATTTACCACAGAGCAACATTCCACTTATATCCAGTAACCAAAGTGGTGTTGCGGTTGAATTACGGTCTGATACCAGTGTCAAAGCATTAGATGATTACTGGGCGGAATTGATGGCGAAATTCAGTGGTAATGACGGCAAAGGTTTGCTTACAAAATATAAAGACAGTGTCTTTTATGCCGTTGATGAACAAGGCGTTGGTGAACTGGGTGCAACGTCTTCGACCGCGCGTTTATATCGCCTGCGCATTGGTCCAATGCCAGACATTGATACTGCGCAACAATTGTGCGACCAACTGTTAAAGTTTAGTGGTGCAAGTTGCCAGGTAGTTCGTGTTCAATAGTTATAATAGCAGGTAAGTATAATGGGAAAAACAGGTCAGCATTTTTCTGATTTTCGTAAATCTACACCGAAATCAGTGCAATGGTTGTTATTAATTGCGGCAATTATAATTGTTGTCGTGCTGTTGCTGTTATTAATGGGTGGACGTCAAAAGAAAGCCACAGTTCAGACGGATGACGTATTTCCGACAACCCCAGAGTTACGATTTGAACCGAACGCACCAATAGACTGGGCCAATACATTGGTTGATGAAACGCGTGATGCAGAAATCAAGGTTTATTCAAATGCACGTGTCCAAATTACGAACCTTGTGGTCCAGGTCGAAGGTGAAAAAGATGATGATATTGGACTTTCTGCAAATGCAACTTGCACAAATGAACAAACATTTGTCACCGAAGATACACCGTGCCTTATAACACTAAGTTATACCCCAACGCATGTTATACCACGCACTAATGTTGGTGTTGCGATAACATGGACTGCGTTCGATTTGGGGCCAGATCCAATAGAAACACCAAATGCGATTACCGCGATAATTGGTGCACGCGAAAAACCAAAAATTGAAATCGCATCACCCGAGCCTGCTGTTAAACCAGAACCTAAAGTAACCAAAGAAATAGAGCCAGTTACAGAGGAGCCGGTCGGTGCAGATGTAGCAGAACCAGAAGAAGTTGAAGAAGAATCAGAAGAGGAATACGTAGATGATTCGGATTCGGAATTTCAAGAAGATATAGAAGATATTGCCCCGGCGGTTGAC
>CAMYXE010000004.1 GCA_947303165.1 uncultured Pseudomonadota bacterium
TATGACAAAAAATCCGGTTGGCGAAGTTATACGTGTTCGTAATACTCCGATTACTGTAATAGGTGTGACCAAGGCCAAGGGCGATTCATCTATGGGCTCACAGGACGATATGGTTATTGTGCCTATTACCACATTAAAAAAACGTATTGTCGGTTCACGTTTCCCAAATTCTGTGCAAATGATTACCTTGAAATTGTATCAAGATGCCGATAATAATGTCGCGACCGAGCAGATAACACAGTTGTTGCGACGCCGGCATAAATTAAAAGATGATGCCGCGGACGATTTCCAAATTACAGATATGAAACAGGTTATGGAAACAATGGAAACGGTTAGCAGTTATTTAACATTGTTGTTGGTGGCAATTGCGGCGGTGTCATTGTTGGTTGGTTCTATTGGAATTATGAATATGATGTTGGTGTCGGTTGCGGAACGCACACGTGAAATCGGTATACGCAAGGCAATTGGTGCCCAAGAAAGTACAATAATCACCCAATTTTTATCAGAATCTATTTTAATTTCATTTATTGGTTCAATGTTTGGATTAATTCTTGGTGTTGGTTTGTCCCAAGGGGTAGGGCGATTTATATTGGGGTATAATGTGCCGTTTAGTGTATGGCCAGTAATAGTATCAATATCGGTTGCAGTTATTGTTGGACTTGCTTCCGGGGTTATGCCGGCGATAAAGGCCGCAAAGTTAAACCCAATTGATAGTTTAAGATACGAGTAAATAAGTTGTTATTTTGATGATCTTGAAAAATCGGCAAATGCTTGTGTCACGGCGTTGAATCTGCTTTCTGCGTCAAAATTTTGTATTATTGTGATGTCGCTACCATTTTTATTATATGCAATTATATCACCGATCCCTGCTGTTCGAAGCATGATTCTTTCATCTTCGCTTGCAAACGATTCTCGTATCCAAAAAGATTTATTTGTTCGTAGATTGTATACCAATACTTGGCATGTAGTTCGACCGGCCATCTTCCATCCTTGAGCTGTCCGCCATTCAACTCCCCTTACCAGTGCTATTTCTCTTTCCTCTGGAATAATTGAATAGTTTTGCAAAACGTGTAACACTCTGGAATATAAATTTTTATCCAGCATTGGTGTATTGTTTGTTGCGTCTGACATATTTTTTGCCTTTTTAGTTTCATTTTGCATATATTGTAATGCCAAAAAATAATTTGTCAATATTTGTTTTGTGTGTTTATATAGGGCTTGACACAAATGTTTTAATGCGTTTAGTTCCGTGGCAAAACTAAACCCAATTGATAGTTTAAGATACGAATAGTTGTGGAGCAGATAAAAAGACGATCAAGTATGGTCGGATTTACAAAAAATCCGTTACTTACAGTTGGCTCCTTTTGGAAAATCTTGTAACCATGATATAACTTTAACTGTTGTAGGAAAATCAAGCCAAAGATGGCTTTCTCTTACGTCTTTTTGGTGTGTATTAATTTGTTGTGAGCCTTTTACATGAACATTTTCCGTGTGCGTATATATTTATATATTTCACTTATGGTGGCATTACGGCCAAATTCTTTACGTGGAACATCCAAACGCGCGGATTCAATCAAATATGTACAATATTTTATATTTTGTGACATGCTTTATCCTTTATACCAAGCACCAACATGTGTCCTTGACAAAAATAGCAAAAAATTCTAGTTTGTCAACGATTTTATTATTTCTCGTACAATGCACAACTGCGGATAAGAATTTTCAAGCCCCCATCTTGTTTATCTGTGTATATCTGTATAGCGCCGGGTTGATTAAAGAAATTTCGCAATTCTTGTGATTCTTTCCTCTTATTCACAGGATGGGTTTCTGGCCACAAAAGTTCGCAAATATATAAAAACGTTGTTACATGAGTACTGTACCGATATTTATTAGGAATTGAGGGTATTAAATATTGAAAAAAATCAAACAATATTTTAGAATAATCATGTAAGCCAAGGTGTAAAAATGAAAAAATATCTAATGCTTATATTTGGAGTATGGCTCGTCGGATGTACCCCAGAAGATTGGCGAACTATGGGTGCAGTAATGACCGCTTCTAGCAAACAAAAACCAGTGGAGACAATAAGCTCAGATGCTATTTTTGGAAATAACAACACAACAACAAATGAAAGGATAACATACAAAAGAACAGGAAATACTATATACGGTTCGGATGGTTCTGTCTGTACAATAAAAGGTAATAATGTATATTGCCATTATCGTTGAAAATAAAAAATTCGAAAATGTTATACCATAAATACATTGAAATATAAGGATTGCCAAGGATGAAATTGATCACTTTCCAAACAAGAGAAGCCTTAGATACACTACAAAATACAGGGATATTGACTGCCGAAGTGCCTTATATTGATTTACAAAAATACGGTGTTCCTTACAATTGGATGGTTAATGAAATGAAAAATAAAAATATCTGCCCTCAAAATAAAGAGGTGTACCCATTGTGGGCGTGGGCAAAATGCGGAGCATCAATAGCCCCTAGAAAGAGGAAAAATATCACAGGTGAAATACAAAATGTGGTAAAAATCGTTTTTGAAAAAGCGGATAAAGATATTCTCCTTTCTGATTATATGGCTTATTCATTTTTATTAAGCGGGCATATTGTTCCTCAAAATCAACAAGAATATAAGAATTTTTTAGATGAGATGGAAAGACAAAACATCTCTTTGGAAGAATTAAAGAATTTTGTACGTTCACAACCTGTCAAACAAAATACTATTAAACAATTCTCTGAAATACAGAAAACATGGAAACGTATTTTTGATTTGAAATCTCGGGTATATCAAGCGTGTATTTGGAATATAAAAATGTCAGAAGTATTAAAAATAGAAATTTTAAATGATACAAATTACATATACGGTGCCATGAATACGAAACGCTTAGATGGCTCTAGACCAGATTGGAAGAAAAAGTATCTTCAAATTTTACCGGCTGGATCAAAATAAAAACCACCCATAAAGGGTGTTTTTTTATTGGTTGGTGCGACAGGATTTGTTCGCTATGCTCACCACACGTAAGGCGCGAACTTCGTTGACACTCGTTCTTGCCAACTATCGTGTGAACTCCGGTTCAAATCTACCGCTGGCGCGTTTATAAAATTAAAATCGGCGCAAGGCCGATTTAAATTTTATGGTCGGGGCGACAGGATTTGAACCTACGACATCTTGCTCCCAAAGCAAGCACTCTACCAGACTGAGCTACGCCCCGAATGTTGCAAATTATATACTAATTTTTATTAAATGCAAGTTATATTAATCGGATGGAAAAAAATTTTGCAATATTTTTGCAATAAAATACTTGACAGACTTAAATTTAGTGCTATAAATATACGAAACAAAACCAAAGGGGTGTAATATGCCTAGAAATGAAAATAATGAACGCGTGCTTGCAAAATGTGCAGACGAAGTGTTGCCTACATTCGTTGATTTAATAGAAAAAGCTTTTTTTGAAAAAAGCAAAAATGGCAATGTCAGTGCAAGTACCGCAAATAAGTTAAAAGTGTATTTTTTGCACAACATAAGGGGAATTCAGGCTGTTGTTTCAATACGGTCTTCTTATGCGTTGCATGCAATTTTGTACATATTGCGCGATGTGAAATGTTCTACATTTTTCAAAAAATTATCAAAACATGATATTGATGGGTTACGCACTTTAATGGATAAGGTTAAAGAATATCCTGTCCCAGATCCGGATGTTACGGATGCACATGCATCAAAACCTGTCGTTGAAGGGACAAATATGGAATTGACCCAAAGAATAGCGCGTGTACACGTTGATGTGTATATTATTTGGGAAGATGTAATCCAAGCCCTTGATAAATGGAATAGATTATTGGCGCAATTTTGTGAAAATAAATCAGAAAAAGCGCAGGTGGCTGATGAAGAATTGTGGAGTTTTGATCGTTTGGAACAAGAATTTAGCAAATACTATGATGGTCCAAAAGAAGATTCAGAAATTCAAAAAAGAAGAAGTGTTCAGCAAGCAAAATGCCGCAGATTGAAAAATTGTTCAGACGAAGAAAAAGATGAAGTAGAAAGCTGGTTTGTGCGTGCAATAAATCCAGAAACCGGCAAATCGGAAAAGATGTTTAGAGCGGAGTTTGCAGAAGACTTGAAAAAATTTCTGGAAATATCGGACGTGGTTGAAACATCTGTCCAGGGTGTTCAATCTGGCGAAAAATCAGCACTGTCCCAAAGTCAACCAAGTGCATCTGTGGTGGCGACCGTGGAACCAAAACCAATCCAAGTTGACGGAATGTCAGGGCTAGAAGGATTGAAAGCTTTGATTGACGGTTGGCAGAAAATGTTAGAAGCGGCCGCTGATAAAGAAGCGAAAAACGCAAAGAATGTCAAGGCTGTTATGGCTAAAGCAAACGAAGATGGGATAGACCCTGTAAAACTTGGCGAATTGTTAAGTCAAGCTACGGAGGTTAACAAGGCTTCTATTGCCGCAGCAGAGGAAAAGGCAGATTTAGAGACAAAGATAGCAAATGCAAAGAACTGTGTAACGGAATACAAGCAGGCGGAACAGGCGTATCTCGCAGCGAAAGATGCTTTTGAACAGGCGCAGGGTCGTATAAACAAACTAGTAGCGAAAGAATCACAAAAATAATATCTATCGTTTCTGAGTAAAAGAGACCGCCCATTTGGGCGGTTTTTATTTTTGGTATAAAATCATGGACAAATCGATAGTTGTGTGTTATAAACACCTTGATTTTTGATAAAAATAAGGAATGACAACATGGCAGATCAGTATGAAATGACAGCAAACTTTGTACATCGGTGTTTTTTTGATGTAAATCAAAGGGATTCATCCTCGGTATATGCAACCTTTGTTTCTAATATAGACCTTATATCAGGGCTGGTGCGACCAAAAGGAAACAAGTGGGGACACTGTGATTATCTTTTGCATTTATTATTGGTGGGTATAATGCCAATAGTGGTGTCACAGGGGGCGCCAGCTGTTTTAGATGCTATAAAAAAATTGGATAAAGAATCCCCCTTACAGGAATCGGGTGGGAAAACACGGGAAGAATTACTCAAGGATGCGTTGGCGTTGGCTGTTAAACAGTACAGACCAAATAAGAAAAAAGCAGAAGATGCGTATAACACATTCCGTGAAAAAGCAAGAAACCCAAGGACTACTTGGGATTTGACCACAGATGATAAACAGTTAAACAATTGCCGTTGTTGGGCCGCCAAATGTGAAAGTGTGGTTGCAGACAGATGGGAAGCGGTGATCGGGGAATTAAAAATATGGGCTGACTTGATGGGGGTGCCATATGATGAAAATAAATGGCAAGAACAAAAAAATTATGCCCGGAAACAAGAAGAACCGGTCCCAGAAAAAATAGAATCCGAAAACAAATCTCTAATTATTACCGAAGCAGATATAGCGAATCTTAGGCAAAAGATAAGACGTGGTCGCCCAAGAAAAACAGATGTAATTTCTTCTTTGCCGTCTGGTGTAGATGTTTCTAAATTAAAGCCTGCTCCGAAAAAAGATAAAGAAGAACGCCCTGAGACTATTACAACCGCAGATGGTAAAATATTGTGGTCGATACCTAAATTAGAAAAAGAATTAAATATTAACTATTTCCCGGCCAAAAAAGCGTATTATATAAAAAATCACCCCGCCACCAAGGGGATAATAGAACGTTGGTTTGAAAAACAGGGCAAGGCATTATATTTCAAATCTGAACATTTTGATAAATTAAAAGAATTGATGTTTCCACCAAAAAAAGAAAAACCTGTAAAAGCGCAAAAAATGGTTGGACAAAATGACAGTGCGTTGACGCCTGTAAAAAAGAAAGACAAGGCACAGCGTTCAGACATTATTCAAACTATTGATGGTAAAATATTGTGGGCTGTATCCAAATTGGAAAAAGAATTCGGAATATCAAACTTTCCTATGAAAAAAATGAACTATATTAAAAAACATCCACTCGACAAAAAAACAATAGAAAAGTGGTTTGAACGAAGAGGAAACGCGCTGTATTTTAATTCTGACTATTTCGATCGATTGAAAGAATTGATGTTCCCTGACAAGGAAAGTAACGATTCAAAAACAGTATCGAAACAACCAGTTAAAAAACCAGAAGCAACAACCGAAGAAAAAAAAGATAATCAAATTGAAAATCGATTAATGTCCATGGATGAGTTGGCACGCACTTTGCGGTGTGCGAACGCACAAGCACTGCGTAACAAGATTTTCAGGTGTATAAAGGTGTGTCCAGATTACGATGCAACGGTCAAAGGTTGGTTTAAAGAAAGTAACAAAAGCCCGTTTGGCGATTTTAAATCAGCTCACTATAAAGAATTGGTCGAATTTTTTGATTTGTGTAGAAAAAGAAAAGCAAAGAAATCGAAAGATGTGTCGCAGAAAGGTATTGCGCCACAAGCCGAAAACCCTGACACACAAATTCAAGACAATCAAGATAACAAGATGCTATTTGGGGTATTGGCACAACACTTTGGTTATCAAAGTCGAGAGGCGTTTCGTAGAGCCATTGAGACGTGTTTGGACAGAGCCCAAAAAGACGAACAAGACAAGGTTATGTCCTGGTTTGAGAGAAAAGGCAAAAGTGCATTCGGCAAGTTCAATCCAGATCACGTTGAAGAATTAAAAAATTTTCTTGATTTGTATCTTAAAAAGAAAGGCAAAAATGTGGCGACGCCCAAGGCGGATAATAGTGTCGTACCAATTGTTGAATCAGAACCAGTGAACGAAGAATCAGATAAAATTGTTGATGTTCGACCTGTTGAAGAAGTGTCAACAGATAGTAAGCCAGAACCTGTTTACACACAGCGTGTTGAAGAAACGCAACAGCCGGAACCAGCGGGGTCTTTGGCTAATAATCAGACAAACGCAAATGCCGCGTCATTTGGTATGGCCGATGTAAAGGCAGTAGTGGCTTATTTGGACAAGTTATTGGGAATAATAGAACAGGCCACTGTTGATAAGGACACGGCAGAAATTAAATATAAAGAAGCCAAAGCAGATTTTGACCGCTTGAATGCGCGGTTAGAAGAACTGCGAGATCAGTTTTATGGTATCCAAGGCGCTGTGGTGGATCTTGAAAAAGCAGAAACACGTCTCGCAACTGTATTAGAACAATATACTTCTAAAAAAATTGAGCATTAATTAAAGGTAACCGCCCAAATGGGCGGTTTTACTTATTCAATTATTTTTTGAATAATATAATTTGCCATGAATAACCCAAATGTTCCAGTTACTGTGATTATGGAACCAAAATTTTTGTTTGGCGCAACTTCGCCGGCAGGTGCCTCAGTTGAAAATACAACTGGAAAATCAGGTAGGTGTTCTTCGCGAACTATTTTGCGAATACGTGCCGCCAACGGGCATGCAAATGTTTTTGATATTTTATCAATTTTGATTTTTGTTGGGTCTGTTTTTCGCGCCGCCCCCATCGAAGATATAAACGGCACATTATTTTTGTGACACCAACGATAAAGCGCGATCTTTGATGGCACTGTATCAATGGCATCAATTACAAAATCTGGGCGCACGGGCAGGGCAGTATTTTCATCAAAGAAAATGTCCAAAGCGGTTACATTTATATTTGGATTTATATCGGCAATTCGTTCTTGGACAATGTCTGTTTTTTTGTGATTCAATGTTGAATGTGTGGCAATTAATTGTCGGTTGATATTTGATTTTTCGACTGTATCAAAATCGATTACGATTATGTTGCCGACACCCGTTCGGGCAAGTGTCTCAATAGCGAAAGAACCGACCGCACCGCACCCAACAACCATTACAGTCGCATTTTGTAATTTTTGAATTTTTTCATCACCGAATAGCATGCGGCACCTAGTCAATTGGTCGGACATAACTTATAACCTTTTGGAAATTTTGATATATTTGTTCGGATATTTCGTCAGGCGATAGGCCCAATATAGTGCTGAATTTTTCCAGTGTTTGTTGAACTGTTCCTTGGGCAGTTTGCACATCATATGCGTCACTTTCTACCAACAATCTTCCAAGTGGTGTTGCCGCAATACGTTCGATTGATTTGCCATCATCGTGTGGCACAGAATAAGAAAAATACATATTATAGTCCTGCGCTAATTTTTGAATTATATCAATTGGTCCATTAAATGCGTGTGCCACAACCAATGGGGGCATTTTGTTTGTCCTAAATATATGCAATATTTTGTCCCATGCGCCAACGCAATGAATATGTATTGGGCGATTTATTTGTTCAGCTATTTGCATTTGCTGAATAAATATTGTTTCTTGATTTTCCATATCTGGATGATATTTGTCTAGACCGATTTCGCCGACCATAATATGTTGATTTTGTTTTAATAAATCATACATATCTTGTTCCCAGCCCCGTGGTAGATTATTGATATTCCACGGATGAATACCGATGCAGGTAAAAATAGTATCACTTGGTTCGCCAATCATTTTGTCCCATTCTGACATATTTGTGGCGCATGATATTATTCCCAAACATTCGGTTGGAATAAGGGTGGATGTTAAAATATGACAATGTGCGTCTGTGTATTTCATACCATAGAACTATAAGAAGAATTTTTAATCTTGCAACAAAGATTTTTATCTGCTTTTATTGTTTTCAAATTTAGTGTATAATACGGCTATGAAAACAGTGCAGGGGATTAAAGACGATGTCAAAAACAGATAGTGAAACGCGTGAAGCAAAAATAAAAAAATTTGGTGGATTGGTCAATCGTATCTATCGCAATACGGCGCCGTTGTTTGTGCTTGAGGCAATTTTATTCACAATTATTGCGTTGTTTTTATTGATAAAGCCTGTGGAGGTATTAAACGCTATTTCTTTAGTAGTTGGTGGGGGGCTTGTACTGTTTGGACTCTATCGTGTTAGTATGGTTTTTGTATCAAATCTTGGATTTGGGGTCGGTGCGTTTGACGTCTTTTTTGGACTTGTTTCCATGATTTTGGGGATAGTGTTTTTGGTTTATCCACATGGGGCGACCATTGGAATAATATATATATTTGTGTTGATGTTCCTTTTAAATGCGTTAAGGTTGTTGTTCTTTGCAATAAATATGACACGCATCCGTTTTGGACATTATTTGATTGATTTAATAGGTGCTATTGCAATGGTATGTTTGTCTGTTGTATTGCTATTTTTGCCGAATTTGGCTTTGGGTGTAGTTGTTTTTTGTTTGGCTATATACTTGTTGCTTTATGCCACGGGTGATATTTATATGTTTATCAAGTTACTACATTTGCGACGTGCGGTTCGCGAACCAAGATAAAACTTATTGACAATACAAAGTATTTTCGATACAATTACGGCATGCAAAAGCCAAGAAAGATTTTTTATGTCGTTCATCACGCCCGTTGCGGCGTACATTTCTAGCACTTGTAAAATTCAATATATAAATGTTTGTGTCGTATAGAGCGATACGTGGTTTAACGGTTAAAAAAACAGGAAATAAAAAATGGACTTAAAACCAACAAAACCTTTATCGGGATTTATAGAATTGTTACCAGCGCAGCAGCGTTGCTTTGATGAATGTGCGCGTCGCATGTTGAATGTGTTGCGGGACTGCGGATTTTCAATGCTGGATTTACCGGCCATTGAGCGTGCCGAGGTTTTAACAGATAAAGATAACTGGGACGAAATAGAAACCCAAATGTTTTTGTTTCAATATGGCGATACAAATATGGGTCTACGTTATGATGGAACCGTCGGATTGTCGCGTTATGTTGCGGGGCATCTAAATGATTTGGCATTTCCTTTCCGGGCAAGTCAATTCTCTAAACGCTATCGTGGCGAGCGTCGTCAACGTGGTCGTTATCGCGAGTTTTATCAGATGGATATGGATATAATGGGCATCAATACTTTATCCACAAATTATGATGCAGAGATTATATCTGTTATTCAGCGGACTTTAAATTCGGTATCCGAATTTATTGGCGGCAATTATGTCAGAATTGGCAGTCGTCCATTCTGGGATGCGTTGTTTAACTGGTTGGATATGACTGCAGAACAAAAAAAGGCTGTATTCGTCCTTATCGACAAAAAAGACAAAATGGAACCTTCGGAATTCATAGCGGGTATTGCCGATACTTTGAACAATCCAGAAAAAGAGCAGGTTATACATTCTGTTTTTGAAAATGGTTACGCAGGGTTGCAAAATAAAACCGCTGATTTGGATTCTGCAATCACAGAAATAAACGATTTTATGCGTACGCTTGATTTAATGGGTGTAAAAGACGCGCGTCTGGATTTGTCGGTCACGCGTGGGTTGGCATATTATACCGGATTGGTTTTTGAATTTGGTCTAACGGATTATCCAGAATTACAAACGGCGGCCGGTGGTGGGCGTTATGCCGATTTGGTGGGTAAATTTTCAAAAACTAAAATTATCGGGGTTGGGGCAGCAATTGGTTTTTCAAGAATCTTTGTCGCGTTGATGGAAATGGGCAAGATTGATCTGTCACAATTTGAATCTGCAACTGATGTTTCGGTATTGGTAATGGGGAATGAAAATTTGCCGTATGCAATGTCTATTTTGAACGCATTGCGTGATGAAAAAATATCGTCTGTGGCGTATTTAGACACCGATAAAAAGTTCAAAAATCAAATTGAATATGCCGATAAAATTATGACTAAATTCAGTATAATAATTGGCGAAGATGAAGTAAAAAATAAGGTTGTTGCAATTAAAAATATGAAAACCGGGGATCAGCAAGTTTTGTCGCTTGGTGACGCAATAAAATTGGTGCGGGGGAACGTGTAAGATGGTTATAGATCAGAAACTTTTAGATATAAAAAAACGCGCAGACGATATTCAGGCTCAGATGAATTCTGGCGAAGTTTCGGGTGTGGAATTGACGCGTTTGTCCAAAGAATATTCGCACCTGTCGGAGATTTTGCCATTGGTAGATGAATATTTTCAGACAAAGCAGGGCATAGTCGACGCGACCGAAATGCAGCATGATGAAGAGTTGCGTGAAATTGCGGCGGAACAGTTAGAAAATCTGAAGCACGCCTTGCCTGATATAGAAAAACGGTTACAAATTGCCTTGCTTCCGCGCGATGCTGCGGATGATAATAGTGCGATTATGGAAATTCGTGCCGGCGTGGGTGGTGAAGAATCTGCGTTGTTTGCAGGCGATTTATTTAATCAGTATAAATCTTATGCTATGCGCCATGGCTGGAAGATTGAAATGGTCGAAGAGAATGCCACTTCGTTGCGTGGATATAAAGAGGTTATATTTAGAATAGAAGGCGATGGGGTGTATGCACGTATGAAATTTGAATCAGGAATACATCGTGTTCAGCGCGTCCCGGAAACCGAGGCAAGTGGCCGAATTCATACAAGCGCGGTTTCTGTGGCGGTTATGCCCGAGGCGCAAGATATAGACATTGCAATTGAAGAAAAGGATATTCGTATTGATGTTTTTCGTGCATCGGGGGCGGGCGGGCAACATGTGAATAAGACCGATAGTGCGGTTCGTATTACTCATTTCCCGACGGGAATTGTTGTCACGTGTCAAAATGAACGCAGTCAGATTCAGAACAAGGCGACGGCTATGGCGGTTCTGCGTTCCAAACTTTATGAAAAGGAACGTATGGAACAGAATGCAGCCCGGACGTCTTCGCGACGTAGTATGGTTGGGTCAGGGGATCGCAGTGAAAAAATACGAACATATAATTTTCCGGAACAACGTGTGACGGATCATCGTATTAAATTAACGTTGTATAAATTGGATGATATTTTGGCCGGCGGTGAGGGGCTGGACGAGATGATAGATGCACTTATTGCGGCGGATCAGCTGGAACAATTGGCGACCATGGAATGAGGGCGAATTTTGATGCTTTTATAGCAATAAAAATGGCATTTTTATGCCATTTTTTAGTAAAATACAAAAATTAAAATTTTGCAGTAAAATTCGTGTGATATTATATATGTTTAAACTATTTGTTTAAGAAAAACAGAGCGGGGCGTTTTTTGTGGCTGGGCGGGGTATAAATGTGCAGAAATAGGCTGGTTTACTGGGTGTTTTTAATATGTAAAAATAGATGTGATTTGATGGTTATTGTATAAATTTTTTTTATATAAAAATAAATTTTTATTATCATCATTTTACCTGTTTGAAACATAACAAACGAAATGTCTATTTGAATATGTATCTTAATTTTTGATATCATTTTTTTCTGTTTGGTTTGGTGTATATTGATGTGTTTATATGTGGCGGGGCAGCCATATGCAAAAGGCGCATAATATATATTATGTATAGTTTTGTGTGCTGATGCATCTAAAACCATACCTAATATGGCTAATTAATTATATGTTGGCGCATCTCAATAAATTTGCTCGCGCTCTTCAGTCGTATTGTTGTATAAATATGTATTCAAAATAATTCTGCTCGCTCTCTCGGCAACCTGGACATATAAATATATGTTTGTTCAGAATTTGCTCGCTCTCAGCCGCGTCGTCGTATAAATATATGTCTTTTTATAATTTGCTCGCTATTAGCGATTTGATAAA
>CAMYXE010000005.1 GCA_947303165.1 uncultured Pseudomonadota bacterium
AAATCGCCCATTTGACGACCCGCACCGAACACGCGGCTATAACACAAAGAACCAACGCCCGAACCGCACGAACGCATTGCACAGGACATAATTGTGTCTGTACATTTTTCTTTGGTCTTTTTATCAAAATCATCCGCCAATTTTTGAATCTTGTCACGAATCGCGGTATTCATACGAACAGAGTATACATCCGCATATACATCATCACGATTGTCCGGGTCTGTAAGCTGCGATGCCGTTGGCATTTTGCCTTCGTTAACCGTGGCATAGCAATATTTATTACCACCTATTGTTTCCGCACATGCGTTGCGAATAAATCCAGAAATAACCTTGCTTGTAACAACATCGGTCGAGGCATTTGCCTGTTCTGGTGGTAATGCCTTGCCTTCATTTGCTGCATCCGTCGCATTAACCAACGCCATACTGCTGTCCGTGATACATTTATACGGGTTTGCCGTACATGCAGACAAAATACATTGGTCTGCGACCTTGTAACACGTAGAAACCGCATTCACCGCCGCCAAATCTGCACCTTCGGAAATAAGGATACCAAGGCGACTGGTCGATGTTGGCATTGAAGACAGGTTTGTCGAACCAAACAATTCTGTTAAACCGTCCGATTGGCAACGCGCAATATTGGATTCACAGAAAACACGCTGTTTCTTAAATTCGGCATTTGTAGTGCAAAGCTCAAAGTCCTCGCCACATACGGTATCTTTTTTCAAACACGACGTAACACGTTTTACGCATGTGCTGGTATCATAACGATTATTTATTGCGCCAGCCTCGATAAACTGACCCAAAATACTGCCTGCCGTAGGATATACGTATTCGTCATTTGAATTTTTATTTGAAAGGTTTGTTGTACTGGTTGTCCCAAAAAGGGCGTTTATACCATCAGAACCGCACTGCAACAGAACGCCGTTACACTGTGGCTTTTTGGCATAGAATAACTCAGATGTTGTGCATTCTTCAAATTCAAAACCGCAAACGTCTGATGCCTTGATACATTCGGTATATTGTTCAACGCACTCGTTTTGTGTCAACAGTGAAGACGTCGAAGATGTCGTTGTGGTTGCCACTGTCGCAGCCGCCGTCTTTGCAGAAACCATTGTCGGAACACGACGCGCGTTCATTGATGCCGGACTTACCGCCATTGAAACACGACTTGTGGCATTAGCATTGGCTGGCCTTAAACCACTAGTAGCCGCATGTGCCCCATCAACTACGCACAAAACGGCCAAAAAACTAACAAATTTTGTAAGAACATTCATTCTCGGTCCCCTTTTAGTATCAATGAATTATAACATATAACCAAATAAAAGAAAAGGAAAAATTAGCGTTAATTATAAGGTAAAAATGGTTAATTGTTATCAGAATAAACTAATTATCCAAAATCGCACGCAGTTCTAACATATCATCCGGCAAATCGGTCTTGAATTTCATCTGTTGCCCGGTTACAGGGTGAACAAATTCTAAAATTTGGGCATGTAACATTTGTCCAGAATGGGTGCGTATAAATTCCAATAAATCTGCATCGCGCACAGACCCCAAACGTGACGCCCCATGTCCATATACTGGATCACACAACACCGGGAAACCATGCGCCGATAAATGCACCCTTATTTGATGCGTGCGCCCCGTCAAAAGTGTGCAACGAAATTCAGAAACCCCAACATTTGACCAAACATCCAAAACCTCGACCTTGGTGTGTGCCTCTTTACCCCCAGATTTGACCATCGTCATTTTTTGCCGATTTCGTGAAGAACGCGCGATATTTCCTGTAATATCTGCCCCCGTCCAATTCGGCACTCCCCAAACAAACGCAACATACTTGCGCGTTAAATCATGGGTTGAAAATATTTTTACCAATCCCCGATATGCTGCGTCAGACTTTGCCAACACAACAACCCCACTGGTATCCTTGTCCAATCGGTGAACGACCCCAGGACGTGTTACCCCACCAAGCGCCGATAGATGCGTGTACGACAAAACATTTTGAACCAATGTTCCGGTCTTGTTTCCCGCAGATGGATACATAACAACCCCACGCGGTTTATTTACAACGATAATATCGTCGTCTTGATATAGTATTTCTAAGTCCAAATCATCGGAAATATTATCGGTTGCAACATCTGTATCAATAGGCGAAATCTCAACCGTTATTTTATCCCCAAATTTGACTTTTTCAGAAAATTTAACTGGGGCACCTGCACGCAATACCGAAAAACGTTGAATTTCACTGCGCGAATATTCAGGCAAAACATTAACCAAAAACTTATCGACCCGCAAACCTGCAGATTCTTGTGGCACAATAAATTCATGAATTTCAAACATTGCGATTTATTTATACTCTTTCCAATCGGGGCCACGTGTGCATTTTGAAATATCAATATTTAATTCGTATTCACCCGTGACCGGGCAATTCAAAATACCTGTGCTTTCCGCCTGGTCCGCATCACGCGTCGCGTTACGCCATGTAAAACTTATGGTTTTGGGTGCATGCACACACACAAGTCGCAATATACCTTCGGATTGTTTATTTGGTCCCAACCAAATGCGCACACTGTCCGCTTCGCCATAACACGGAAACGCATCAAGATAATACAAAACCAATCCGCGCGACACATCAGAATTTGTCCAACTAAACTTTCCCCTAAATTGCCGTAATGGCAACCCAGTAAGCGCCGCCCAATCTGTCGTTGTTGAAAAGATACTAACACGTGGGGGCACTGGCTCTGGCGGATTATCAATTGCACCAGCACACAAGGGAATCATCAATCCAATAAAAGCTATTATTTTTCGTATCATTTCGTCCCCTTTTGATCCACGTCCATCAATTCAACCGAAACACGTTTTACGCCCTCTATACCATTGGTTAACGTGTACGAAAAATCAACAGATTGCCCAGAATCCAATAAAGTTGCCGATGGCATAAAACGCTGACGCGCAATTGGTGCACCATCTTCGCCATATAAAACTATTATCAAATCTGGTAAACCATATATATCATCCGAGCGATTTGTAACCGTACCCTTTACCATAATCTTTGGCGTACCATCTTTTGCGTCTTTGTCATCAACAGTAGATACATTTGTTATAGTCGCAACCAATGGCCGTTTGTTCGGATCATCGCGTCGTGATGTCACAATAACCGCAACAGCAAAAACAGTAGCGGCCAGCAATGCACACAGCGCCGCGATAAACACCATTATTCCATTACGCTTTGTTGTATGTGGCGCCGTCCAAACGTTACCACAAACCGCGCACCGCACTGCACCACTAGGCGCGTTCGGCAAATTGTATTCTGTTTTACAAATTTCACATTTTATCTTCATTGCATATCCTGTTATATCATAAATTATTCTAAATTCAACATGTGATATTTCCCACGCACAATTTGCTGAATTTCGTTTATTGCGTTCATAAAATCCGCCATTGTTGCATTTTTGTTTGATGCAACACTATTAAACACCCGCGTTGAAGAAGATCCAGATACGGACTCACGTTTCAAGATTTTTGGTGCCATATCTGATAAAGTTGGCGAAATTATATCAACCAAATTTGCAACGTTGTTTTGCACATTCCAATAGTAATTTGAATTCGTAGAATCTACTATCTTTTCCTTGACCACCAATCTGGAAGTTAATGACCCAGTAAAACCAACTGATACATATAGTGCATTTATTCGTCCTTCGGTCATATCAAGCGTGCCACTGGAACGCAGTGTTGAAATTTCCCCAGAAGGTGTAGATAATCCACCAAGTGTTAAACTATTTACCCACAAATTATCCGTCACAAGATTTGAAACCTTGGCAACATCAGCCAAATTTAGCGTCCCTGACACCGTAATATTTTTCGCGTCTCCTGAAATAGTGCCAGAAACAATAGCATTTTGTGCCTTGAATGTATTATCTATGGTTGTTCGATTTTTAAATATTAAATCATTTGTGACTATCTTGGATGCTTCCAGTGATTCAGCTACACTAACCCCCATTGCATTAACAGCTGTTGCATTTTTTATATCACGATTTCCAAGATTTAATGGTGACAACATTGTCGCATCAGAGACAGAATCGGATGGCACACGCCATAAATAAAGCGAGTTATCGCGATTGATAGATGTTGTTTGAACAGTACCAGAAGACTCTTCTATTCCCATATCGGCGGTATCAACGCGCCAAGTCCCGAATCCGCCGTATGCGCGCGTTCCGTCGACAAATCCAATATTATCGTCACCCATTAATACAATCTCACGCGTACGTAACGCATTTATATCAGGATCATTAAAAACTATAACCCCCTGAAGAGTTGACTGCCCAACGGCATCAGATGATTTTAATATGCGCAATTGATATCTATCAGCAAATGTGTTTGCAAAACTTTCATCCAAGCCATAATTTATCAAATCCGTTAAATTTACTTTGAATATAGTCCGCCCGACTGTATTCAACAGCGTATCTTTGTTTTGAACAATGTAACTTTCCAAAACAGATTGTATTTTTTGCATATTGCGTGTAACCTTAACGTTCTCGGCACGTATAATTGCACGCTGTTGATAATTGTATACAAATGGAACCAATGTCATTGCTAATCCGATTGTAAGCAAAAACTCTATCAATACCGTTCCACGGTTTGACAAGAAATGTGAAAAGATACGATTTTTATACCTCATTTATTTTGCCAACCTGTTGTTATGATTGCCTGAAATTCATTTTTCTGTGGTATTACCGGCATTTGAGCACGCGTCAATGTTAATTCATTAAATGTTGGCGCATTCTTTGATGGGAATGTCCATGTTCCAAATTTTATTGGGGGATTTGTTGAAACCATCAATTCTCCGGATACTGTTAAACCAAAATTTTCGTAAAAGATTATTTCATTGGTTGAAATATATGGCGCATAAACCGTACCAACTGTCATCCCAGTAAAGCCACTTACTGTTTTAATAGATGTTGATTTTATAACAAAATCGCGTGCAACATTTACTGTTTCATTTATGGTTGCCCTATCTGCGATTATATGCCCATTCACACTATACGATGCACCATTTATTTTTTGGGCCTCTATATTTCTAAAACCATTTGTATCACCACTAACACGTAGTGTACCAAATTTAACATTATCACCATTAACATTAGCACCAGATGAAAAATACACATTGTTTGCATCGATAACATCCGCATTTACAAATGTTGCGTCTAGATTATGCGCACGAATGTTTTTTGCATCAATTCCCCCAATGTTATACACATCATGCCCACCCATATTTAGGTCGCGTTCCATAACATTCAAATTATCATCACCTGATGTTCCACGATGTAAAAAATGTTGCGTATCTATATCAGATAAATTACGACTTATTTTGTAAACCAAATTTCCTGGTTTAAAATCTGGTGATGTAACCGCCCAATTATCACCATATGCCACCCCATCTGTTCCGACAATTGCCGCATCACCGCCTATATTGCTGGCAATTCCCGCGACACGCTTCAATGGTAATTGGAAATCAAAAGCCAAATAAACATCTATGACCGTACCGCCGTGCACAGAATATTTATCTATAATTCCCGCAGAAATTATATCAGAAATTTGCTCTTTTTCTTCTGATGACAGATGAATTTGTGCTGTGTCTGGCCATGAAGCCTGGTGCACACGAACAAAGTTCAACATCCCATTACGCAAACTAATTACATCATTTGCAATGGCCATATTGTGCATTGTGTTGTCTCGGAAATCATAGAATATGTAAATGGAGTTGCAACCGCAATTATGACCAAGGCCAATAATACTTCTACTAAACCACCGCCATGTTGCGCTGCAACTTCTGATTTAGTACGGGACGAAAAAATACGTATTTTATCTGCAACCACTGCCGCCCCCCATTAAACATTGTTTGATATCTATTCTGTGCTCAAGTCGTTGCCAGAAAACGTATTGGCATATTATATACTGGGCCAACGACTTTTGATTATAAACATTTCCCAACGATGTGATAATCGAACTGCAATTCACAGTTGTCGCATCATCTTCCACAGGATTTGCCAATATTTCAAATGCATCATTATTTATTGATGCTATCAACGCATCAGGCAATATAGAAGTTCCTGCCGGACGAATATCTAAAACAATTCCCCCTTCACCACCATGCGACAAACTTTCAGACGTTTGTTCACGCAATGTTATATGAGAGGAATAAATATAATCTGTATCTATACCGCTTGCTGTATTATATGATAACGAATCTGAATCTATAAAAACATCTTGTCCACGTGTAGCATTTATGAACGAAGAAACGTCTAATCGTTCCACGCTGAATGTAATGCGACTGGTCACAACATTTCCACCTATATTCCATACCGCAGGCCCATTAAATCCGGTACGTCCCGCAGACATATCAAACGTATCAACCGCGGTATCAATTGCTGTAACATTCCCTGTATCTCCATATTTCGAAATCGTCCTTACGGTCATTATGTCCGTTTTCAATGTACCACGTGTAAGCGATAGCCCTGATTCACCTGTACCAGATTGAAACACAACCTTGTTTGTGTTGATTTCCTTTATGTTATTACGTTCTTTGCGTCCAACTTCACTGCCTGTAATAGATAATGTTGTAATATCACTTGTATCAACCGCTGCACGCATAGCAAGCATGGTACCTGCATTATCAAATCTAAAAGCCCCCATATCTAAATCTGTTAAAAATCCATTGGAATTAGAATTTTTTTCATTACGTCGAACAACATCAGAATATGTATCACTAAGTTGTATTCCGATATCAATATCACCATCTGGATCATTGGGGTTATAAACAGCAAAGAACCCAATCCTACGCGCCAATTCCGCACGTTGCATAGTATTTAGCTTTCCACCATGCAACTTTAAAAAAGCGGATATTTCATTATTTGATTTTTCTATTACTAAACTAATATCTTGGCCGAATGCGGTCCGCGGTATAAAACCTAACGGCAACCCATAGGGCTCAAGTTGCATTGAAAAATTATCACCCGAAATTTCTGTTTTTTCATAAGGCAGATTATCCGCGTTTTCTTGTACATAAATTTTTGCTGCGGTTTTAGCTGTATCAATTTGATGCGTTGTGGCATACATCTGGGCACTTACATCATTCATCGCTATGCGGCGCGCAAAAAAGGGTATAAAAACAAATACCAATGTTAGCGCAAGCAATGCCTGAAGCAGAAAATTTCCACGTTGTGTTCGCACAATTCCCCCATACAATCCATATACACAATAAAAGCATAGCAATTGAAAATAAATATTGCAATTGGTTTTAAGATGTTTTACCATATTATTCGTTTGATAGGGACGATTTGGCTATATGTCCATCGGTCCGTAAATTATTTCCAAAGAAAAGAAAAGATATGCAAAATAGAAAAAATCAAACCTCTGCAAGGAATCAATCGCCTGTTGGCATGATGATTCAACGTTGTCACAAATGGCGTCAGAAGCGCAAGCAGTATATGGATCAGGCACGTGTCGCAACTGATGAAATTGAACGCGAACGCCTGCTCCAGGCCGCCGAACATTATGGTCGTATTGTTAACGAAGAACAGACCAAAATAGATTCGACACGCGATCCCAAGGATAAAACAACACCGGATATTACAAACGCCGAGATTACCGATGCAACCGAATCGTCTGATGCATCTGAAAACGTTGATGACGAAGAAAATAATTTTCCAATGTTTTTAACTAATTTGAACTAACACGCTAGTCAAATGGGTTGTCGGCCTTTTTATATTCTATTGTGATGGGCAAGTGTTCCCATTTTAGTGCCGTTGCCAATCCGCGACGCAAATATCGTGTGTATGATTCAGGAATATCTGAAGCTCCGCCAACATTTATTGTTATCTGCATTGGATGACGTCCGGTTTGTGATGCAAATTTAATTTTCATTGGACGTTTAAGACGCGACATTGGTGGCTGACGTTTTTCAACCAATTCACCAACTATTTTGTTTATTAAACTTGTTGGCACTGTTGCCATTGAAATATCCCATTGTTCATAAATACGTTTAAACATATTTTGCACACCTGTGCCAGTTTCAGCAGATATTGCGAGTATCATTGGTTTTATTATTTGATGAAATGAATTTGTAAAATGATGTTTTAATTTAAGCAATTTTTCATCGCGTTCCGCGGCATCCACTAAATCCCATTTGTTAAGTGCGACACACAAAATTTTCCCCGCCTCATAAACACGCGCTGCAATGCCAAGTGCCTGGTTTTCAATATCACGCGTTGCATCAATCATCAAAATCACAACATCAGATTTTTCAATGGCATCAAGTGATTTTAATGCAGATAAAGTTTCAACATCATCGCGCACATTTGATTTACGGCGTAACCCAGCAGTATCCATCAACAATATGTCACGCCCATAAAACTTTACTGGTATTTTTACCGTATCACGTGTAACGCCTGGTTCATCTTTCACGATTTGACGATTTTCGCCCAAAACTTTATTAACCAGCGTAGATTTTCCAACATTGGGTTGTCCCAAGATAGCAATTTTTACGCGTCTTGTTTCATTTTGGTTAATCGTATTTTCTGGTGCGGGCACAACATGCTCGATAAAGTCGAAAATCGCATCAAATCCCGATTTATGTTCCGCAGAAATTAACACAGGTTCACCGAAACCCAATTTATAAAATTCATGCACATCTGAAAGTCTTTTGCCCGATTCTGACTTGTTAACCAATAATAAAACTGGCGCGCGAGTTTTACGACGAACAGTGCGCGCCCAATCCATATCTTCGGGCAACAATCCAACGCGGCCATCAACAACAAATAAAATTGCATCTGCACTTGCAATTGCATCCATTGCCATTCCTGTTGAATCTGCGGCTATTCCTGCACGGGCGGATTCTAGTCCGGCCGTATCACGAATTTCGCAATCTGGGCGCAATGCCATAGTGCCACATATTGTATCACGTGTGACCCCGGGTCTGTCGTGCACAAGGGCATCGCGCGTTCCGGTCAACGCATTAAATAATGTTGATTTACCCGTATTTGGGCGACCAGCGATAGTTATTTTCACCATAGTTTTTTTCCATTGCTTTTTTATGATTATAAAGCAAAAATATAAATAATCAAATAAAGGGGGCGATGAATATGAAAAAAATAAAACAATGGTATAAGTCTATTCGTGGTGTGATTGTTAATCCGCGTCGTTTCTTTTCCAAAATCGTTGCAGACGGCGACATTGAAGAATCCATGTTAAAGGCATTCATATACGGTCTTATTGGTGGTATATTGGTTTTGTCGTTAAAGTTAATTGGTGGCGCAACAATCACTATCAATTCCGTATTCACGGCCATAGTTATTGTTCCAGTTATTGCCGTCGCGTTGTTGTTTATTGGTGGTGGGCTTATGATGTTGGTTTCCGAAATAACTGGTGGCGAACGTGATTGGGAAATTGCAATAAAGGGGCTTGCTTCTATATTCTTTATTTATCCAATTATACTTGTCATAAATTCATTGGCGTTTAATTGCACATCTTTGTGGATTATCAGCATTATTGGCGATTTATATGTATTATTTTTATTCTATAATATCGCATTGTATTGTATGCACGGTAAGCGTGGTGCGGTAATAACAGTTGTTGGAATATTCGCGTTATTTTTATTAACCATGTATTTAACAGATTATCGCGTTGGGTGGTTTTTAATTAAAAATACCAGCGCCGCACTATCGTGCCTGTTATAAATAATCAAATCCCGCAGTTGCAGGATTTTTTATTCTAATATTTCACCTGTTTCGGCATTGAATGTTTCGTGCCCAACTATAATAGTTTTATCATGATACTTTGGTGTCCGTGGCTTTTCAACCTCTGTGCGCCAATATATTGCACCATCAGATAACCGAATTGCGTTCAAATTATTATCTGTGTCTAAAACATAAGCAACCTTGTCCGCAACCAAGAATGGTTTTGCCACACTGATATTTATGCACCAAACCGTTTTGCCTGTTGCGTCAGAAATTTTGCAAAATGCGTCACCAAGACCACCAGCATAAACATAATTTCCGCGAATCTGGGCCGGCGCGATAATATCCAACACTGATGCACCACCGGTCATATTGCTTGCACGATATACATCGGTAATCCATGCGATATTGCGTGTTTTTGCATTTACTTTAACCAATTCACCTGTGGATAATCCAGCGTATACAAAATTACTACGGCATACAGGAACCTTGTCACCTGCTACAGAATTATTTGTTGCAAACCCCGCAAAAATTTTACGAGAACCATCCCATAATGTATTGTCCGACTTTTGCGTATATGGACAATCAGCAGCATTTACGCTATCTATACTCTCTGGCACGCCAGGAACGTTTGTATTCAAAATATTTAAAGATGTCTTGGTAAAGATATCATCCCGCACCCCTGGCAGAATCGGGTCGTGTTTATCACATGCAACCAGTAATGTTGCCAATCCCGCAAAAATCGCCACTTTACGCATATTGATATTACCTTAGACTTTCTGCTTCGGAACGAATGACCGCTGGGGCATCAGAATCGTTCAGAATTTTATCTAAAAATTTGTTTGCAGATTCACGTTCACCAACAGATAAATATTTCTGTGCTGTGGTCAATATAGCAGTATAATAAAAAGGAGAACTCTTGGTATTTAATGGTGCAAGATATTCTGCAACCGCCGTAGCATCCATTTCATCACCACGCAAACCAATCACATGCATACGCGCTAAATCACGAAATTCACGAGTGTTGCCGTTTTTTGCCAGATCTTCCAATTTTGCAACGTCTTTATCAATATTATATGCCTGAAACATGGCCAAATCAGCCGTTGCGCCTGATGCATTCTTGGCAATTCCAACCAATGCATTGACATCTACATTTTCTATGGCTGTTTCATAATTTTCTGCCGTTGCCATCTTGGCCGCATTGTGCGCACGAATACCAATCTGAATAGATGTTATAACAATCATTATGAATAAAGCACCTGCAATAAGGTATTTACCGTATTTTTTCAAAAACTGTTGAGTTTTCTCGTTATTTACATCTTCCCAAACCTCGCGATAAAGGGCATCTTCGGCGTGTTCTTGGTACGTTTTCTGCGGGGTTTTAATCTTTTTATTTCTTTCCAGCATATTTGCCATAGAATTTTCTCCTGTGTTTTATTTTGGTATCTTGATAATTTCTATTTTATTGCTATACTATAAACATAATGAAAAAGCAAATCAAGAACGCATTAGTACCAAATTCTGGAACCGGGATTACAATTCCGGGCTATGGCGATGAAACTGGATTAACCAGTTATATTCGCGCGATAAGCCAATTTCCAATACTTTCACCCGAAGAAGAATATGAATATGCAACCAAATGGATTAAAGACAAGGATAATGAAGCCGCTGAAAAATTATTGGTAAGTCATTTACGTCTTGTCGTATCTGTTGCATACGATTTCAGGAACTATGGTATACCAGTGCAAGAATTAGTGGCAAGTGGCAATATGGGGCTGATGCAGGCATTGCAAAAATTTGACCCGGAACGGGGTTTTAGGTTTTCAACATATGCAATGTTTTGGATTCGCGCAGAAATATACGAAACGATTTTGAATAACTGGTCTATTGTAAAAATTGGAACATCAGCAAATCAAAAACGCGTATTCTTTAACCTGGCCCGCGCGAAACGTGCACTGGGAATCATGGACGGGAACCTGTCGGATGAACAAACAGAAAAAATCGCAGAATATCTTAGTGTCCCGACCGAAGATGTAAAACGTATGTCGACGCGAATCGTTGCGCGCGATTTATCGTTGAATGCACCGGCACGCACAACGGAACAAGATGGTGCAGACATGTTGTCTAATATGGCAGATAACAGCATCGATATTGTGGAATCCAGCGAACGTAACGAAATGCTAACACGCGGTGGCGCATTGTTAAAAAAGCACCTGGCAATGTTACCAGAACGTGACCGCGAAATATTACAAGCACGACGTCTTAGTGAACCGGCCGCAACATTAGAAATGTTATCAAAAAAATATAATATA
>CAMYXE010000006.1 GCA_947303165.1 uncultured Pseudomonadota bacterium
CTGGAAATAGTAGCAGTAGTTTTTCAAGTTTGCGTGGCACAGATTTATACAATGCAGCGAAAAAACGCTGTAATACTGTAATCAGCCAATGCAAGGAAGTCGGTGCAACTGCACAACAAATTACAGGAAATTACGATTTGGCCATTGACAAAGATTGCATAGCATACGAACAAGGTTTGACCAAGATGAATGAAACCTTGTCGGCAAATGTGCGCAGTGCGACACTTATGTTGCAAAAGGCGCGCCTTGCGGTGCTGCAAAATCAAAATACGTATGATGCGCGTGAATGTATCAGCGCATTAGAGAAATGTATGACGGATGATATGGTTTGTGGTGAAGATTATACAAAATGCCTTGACCCAACTAAAAGATATATCGATGAAAACGGCAATGTTGTATTGGGCCAAAACATAAATACAATCAAGAATTTTATGCAAGATTATAATAATGCCGATATAAACAGTTCTACATTGTCTACGGCATATGGTGTATCGATAAATGATGGGTGCGGGTCTGATGGCAGATGTGTTGTTAAGTATTTGTTGACCAAGATAGGAACACAACAAAAGGCAACGGATGAAGGTCTTTGCCGCCCAGTTTTGGATAAATGCCGTGCGTATACGTATGATACCCGTGGAAATTATATACGGTTTAATGATATTGTTGTTAATTATATACAACGTGCGATGGTTAGTATCAAAGCCGCCCAGTATAAAATCATTTCTGATTATGCATCTACGTGTTTGACAGATATCGCCAGTTGCTATAATGACCAGGTATCCCAGTTAACATCTTGGTCGGCGACAGCGGCGGCATCCAGTGTATATAATATTATGCGTGGTGCATGTCGCAATGTTGCATTAACATGCAGTTACGCAGTATTTTCCGGTGATACAACCAATTCCGGTTGCCCAACAACTGGCAATAATGCTGAGAACATATGCATAGAAAACATTTCTAACATATTCTATCAGTCCTTGCTCTGCCCCGATAATTCAATATATGTCGGAACAGGAAATGATATTTCTGTAAATAATACGGTTGAAGGATATGTTAACAGTATGTGCAAATGCAAGGCTGGATTTACAGTGTTAAACAGTTCATGTCTGCCATTGTGTGACGAAGGTATATATTCTTCTACTGGAATATGTACGGCGGCAACATGCCCTGCGGGGTCTCATGAGGTTGAAACCAGCTCTGGGGATGAAGGTGATGGTGGAGATGAGGAGCGTGAGGCATCCAGTATATTCTGGGGACATTGTGAATGTAATGATGGTTTCTGGGTCCCAAGCAAGCAACGATGCATGAATGCATGCCCATACTATGCCGAGGCCACACCTTCGCAAACCGGTAATGCATTTGACGGTTGGTGTACGTGCCGGGGGCAGGTGGAAGTTAATGGTAACAATGAATATTGGGTTCCAAAACCAGATCACTCAGACTGTCAGCAATGCCCGGATGGTTCTACCGGCGTAAACCAAGATGGTACAAAATGTATCTGTCCCAATAATAAGGTATATAGGCCGAGTTGTAACAAGTGTTTGTCTCCAAATGAGGTATGTGTTTCCATTGGCGGATTTATTGTTGGTCCATTCAGCACCCCATAGTGTAAAATTCATAAACAAAAAACGCCCATCAATGATGGTTTTTTTTGTTTCTGTGTGTGGTTGTTATTGTTCAGGTGTTTTTGGGTCGTGTGGTGGCATAAAATTAACAAATTCGGACATTGTTATACCGGTGGCATTTAATACTTTGGCAATGCTGTATGTTGACGGCCAACGTGGTTGACCGTATTTACTAAATCTTTTGCTTTTATTGAATGTCGTTGCATCTAATCCAGAAAATTTGGCAAGTCCCGAACACGACATATTTCTTGATGCCGCAAGTTTTACAATTGCCCGCCACAAATCATCATGAGTCATAGTATTAAACCTCCTTGTTAATCACTAGAACAATAAAATATATTCTTATTATAGTTGAAATGTGTTCCTAGGACAAGGGGTTTTCAATAGTATGTATTCCTATTTGTGTGCCGATTCATTTAAATACGAATAATTGTTGATTCGGAATTTCTTTACACAAGAAAACCGCCGATTTTTCGGCGGTCCTTTTTATAATATTTTTTCTTTATTCTGCGATAACAGAAACGGCCCACATCGCATCGCCTTCAAAGTTCGGTTCTTTGACCATGATACGATATTCTAATTTTTCCGCCCATTCATACGAACCTGCTGGAATAATGTTGACATAGATATGATCCGCATCGGCTACTGCGGCGGCAAAATCAAAATCGCCACCTTGAACAAATTTTGCCTTGGGCTCTTGGGCCTGAACTGTTGCCAAGCTTTCCACAACCGGGCATTTTACAATCATATCGCCCTGTTCAAATGTGGCAACCTTTTCGCAATTTGCATCAAACACCTGGATAGTGTCAGGTTTTGAAGAACAACCCGCAAGCATTGCAACCGCGGCACCGCAAACAAATAGTTTTTTCATGTACGTTTCTCCTTTTTATTGTTTCTATGCGTAGAGTTTACATAACCGCGTAAAAAAAATAAAGTGTTTTCTTATATAAATATGTAAAAACTTTCTATTTATTTGCGTCGCAACCTATGATTTGGTCTATCGTGTGGCATAAAACGTGCAAATTCGGCAAGGCCAATTTCTACCGCGTCCAAAACGCAGGCTAAGCTGTATGTAGAAGGCCATCGTGGCGTCCCGTCACGATTTATTCGTTTGCTTTTATTGAATGTTGTAGAATCCAATCCTGCGGCCCGCGCCAGCCCTGAACAAGTCAAATGTCTTGATTTTGCAACATTTATAATCCCGGCCCATAATTCACTGTGTGTCATAACCAATGCCCCATAATTTAACAAATTTTATGGTATAACATATACGCGATGTTTTGCAACCGATTCAATTAATAATAGAAATACATCAATAAAAATCGGCGGGTATATGGGCGTGACCGAAATCATAACGAATCGAAAAATATGACGTTACCCTAAAACAGTATCAGAAATCAATTCTACGGCATGATTCGGAACAAGCGATTTCTTCGCCATTTTATCCAAACGTGACGGATTATCAAACAATTCTGTCAGCGTAGCGGATAACCATTTTGGTGTAAATTTATCCTGGGAAATAGCAAAGCCGCCACCCAATTTTTCAAAATTTGCCGCATTTGCAGCCTGGTCGGGATTAATACCAAGCGGAACAAGTATTGCGGGACGACCAATTGTGGTGATTTCAATTACTGTGCCTGCACCGCCACGACCAATGATTAAATCTGCGCCTGCAATAGCATCGGCCATGTTGCGTATGAACGATAAAACATTGGCATGAATTTTGTTGTCAGCATAGAATTTTTGCAAGCGCGCCACGTTTTCCGGTCTGGTCTGATGCGTCACAAATATTTTCTTGTTTTTCATTTCTTTGATTGCATTTGGGACAACATCATCCAAAATCTGGGCACCCAGTGAACCGCCTGTTACCAACAGTCTTGATTCGTTTGGCATTTTTGCACCTGCGCGTTCCATGAAATCATGACGCACTGGTAATCCAGTGTAAACTACGCGTGCAGAAGTGTTTTTAGGTATACCTGATACGGTTTGAAAACTGGTCATAAGTGTTTTGACCCAACGCATTGCGAAACTGTTTGCGCGCCCAATCGCGCCATTTTGTTCGTGCAAGAATGTCGGAATGCCCCACACGTGCGCCGCAAATACCGCCGGCACAGATGCATATCCCCCAAATGCAACGACACGTTGTGGCCGCGAGAATAAAAAACGAACAATTAACGCACAGGCTGATACACCTATTTTAAACAACGCCCATATTTGTTTTATTTTGCTTTTTGCACCAACACCAGATGCCCAAATATGAACACGTTTTGCACCTTTGGGTGCGCCATCTGCGACCATTTTTCTTACACGCCCGTCACATGAAACAATAACCCGATGTCCACGTGATGCGATTTCTTCTGCAACCGCCAAGGCCGGAAATACATGTCCACCTGTACCACCTGTTGCAATCCATATTTTCATGTTTTATTCCTTTTTGTTATTTCCATTTATCTTCGCGTACAACGGCAAGCACCATTCCGAATAATAAACAAAAACCTACAAGCGAACTGCCACCATACGAAATGAACGGTAACGTCATTCCTTTTGGTGCAATTATGTGCAGCGTTGTCGAAAGATTGATACACGTTTGTATCCCAAATAATGCTGCTGTTCCGCCAACTGCATAGAATACAAATTTATCGCGCGCATTTAATGCGTCTGTTATTAATAATTTCAGCATGTATATTAATAAACATAATAATCCACACGCAAATATCGCACCAATGTCTTCCGCAATTGCCGCATATATAAAGTCAGTATGCGCATCAGGCAGAGACTGTTTTATAAACGCATCATCGCCGGCACCAAAGAAACCACCATGCTGAATTGACTGCACAGATTGTGTAACCTGGTAATTATCGCCTGTACCGGTTAAAAACGCATCTATACGATTATGTACGTGTGCCATAGTGTTATATGCAAATATAAACATCCCCACGGCCATTCCGCCAAGCCAGACAAGTATATACCATGGTAAACCAGCAATAAAAAGCATAATGACCAACACGCCAAGGTAAAGCAAACTTGTACCAAAGTCTGGGTGGCGCAAAATGATAATTAACGTTGGCAAAAATATTGCGAAATATGTCCACCAACTTGTCCAATGCAGTTTCCATGCATCGCGTGCACTAAATAATTTATCGCCGAAACGTTCACGCATTTTGGCCAAGAACCATGCAGTTAAAAATATGAACCCAGGTTTCATAATATCTGCGGGTAAAATATTTATGCCCCCAAGTGAAAACCAACGTGCCGAACCTTTAACAACATGTGGTGATATAACCGTTCCTGCAAGCAAGGCCAAACCAATGATTACGTCTAATGCAGCAACTTTTAAAACAAGTTTTTTACTAAACATACTGGTCCCGACCAGAACCAAAAGGCCGGCTATATAAAAAGGTAATCCTTTGACAATAAAGAAAAACCATGGTTTATTGATGCGTTCTGCGGCAACGCTGCCGGCGGATACGGCGAAGAACATGCCTATACCAATCATCAACAGAACAAAGTAAAGTAATTTTCTGTCTATTTCAAAAAACCAACTGGTCAGTGCACTTTCTTCTGTCCGTTTAAACATTCAATCCCTTCCTTTTACTTATGCGAATTTTAATAACATCAATGCCAATCCTGAAAACAATACTGACATCACAAAGAAACGGTCGACAATTTTCGTTTCATCCCATCCAAGTTCTTCAAAATGATGATGCAGTGGTGCGCGCAAAAATACACGACGCCCAGTGCCAGTTGTTATGCGTGTGAACTTGAAAAACATTGTTTGGACAAACGAAGATAACAATATCAATACCATCATAGCGGCGGCAATTCCCATAATTATTTCTGACTTTAACAGCATGGCGACCGTTCCCATAAATCCGCCCAGTGCCAATGAACCAACGTCACCCATGAATATGGATGCCGGTTTTGCGTTAAACCACAAGAAACCAAGTATCGCGCCAAATGCAGCGCCCAACACTGGGTATAAGCCACTGGTTGCCGGCATGAATAAAACGGTATCCATAAAACCTATACGTGTTGCACCGTAAAGTGCGACGACCAACACGATAAGCACTGGCATATAAAGTTTAACAAGCATTCCGTCCAAACCGTCCGAAATATTGGTCGCATTTGCGCCACCGCATATAACAAAGTAGGCAAATACGTAATAAAATATACCAAGTGGGAATATGATACCAAAAGGCAGGGACAGTGAATATTCTGGAATATATGATGGCATAGTTTTATTTATCAAATAAGCCAAAACAACAACACAGATACCTTCGATAAACAATCTTGCGCTTGGTGATAAACCATTTGATGCCTTTTTAGATTGACTTGTAACTTTTTTATAATCATCTGCAAAGCCGATTAGCCCGAACATCACAAGTGATAATAGCGCAGTCCAACCAGTTAAACTGTCTAATGGCATAAATGCGATAGATCCAACAAAAATTGCAATCAAAACCAATATGCCACCCATTGTTGGAGTGCCGGCTTTTTTGCGGTGAGATTCTGGGACGTTTTCACTAATTGGTTGACCCTTTTTTTGCCAATTATGCATTGCACGTATAAATGGGCGTCCAAATATAATCATTACCAAAAACGCCGTGGCAAACGCCGCGCCAAATTGGGTCCAGCCACCGAAAAATAATCCATATCCGCGTGATAACAAATAATCTGTAAGCATAAATTCTCCTTTTATGCTTTTATTGTATCACAATAGTTTCAATAATGAAATGTTATTTAAAATTTTTTATTTGCACAAGATTGGTTCTTCGGCATTAAGGGTTAATGTCCAATCTCGACCCTTGTTCCACAATTCAACCACCGTGTCATTTAAATTTCCGACATATCGCGCGCCAGATACAGATGGCACAATATTCATTACTACGGCATCACCATTTATTACAGCATCAATTGTGTCACCAGATTCTGAAAGTGTGATTTCTACGGCATATTTATCGCAAATAAGCACATTATCTGATTTATTACATGCACACAATCCACTTAAACAAATCAATGCAAGACAAAACTTTTTCATATCTGGTATCCTTTTGTTTAGAAAATTCCACCAACAACGGCACTCGGTTGAGCCTGAGTCGTTGCACGCGGTGGATTTGGCGATTGACCGTCCTTGAATGCTTCTTGAATGATTTGGCCATCTGGATCATCTGCGGCGGCAATACCACTGCGGCGATTGACACGAACAAAACGCAAGCCGTCCGGCACCGAAAATGGCTGATTTTTTTCATTTGCCAAAACCACATTCATAAAGTCAGAAAAGGCTTTTGCAGCCATGTGGCTGCCTGCACCTTTACCAAGCGGTTTCGGCGTATCATATCCCAGGTAAACCCCAGCAATAAGGTTTTTAGTAAATCCAATGAACCAAACATCTTTGACATCGTTTGTTGTTCCTGTTTTCCCAGCAATCGTATGACCAGGAATCGCGGCCTGGCGACCAGTGCCACGGTCAACTACGCCCTGTAAAATGGAAACCAGTTGATACAAACTTTGCGCATCAGAAAGCGGTTCAGATTCCATTTCTTCTTCTTTTGGATTTAAATCATCAGACCATTCGATAATCTCTGTTTTTTCACCACCGATTAGATTGCCATATCGGTCTTCGATATAGTCAACCAATTTTGGTGTAATTTTACGTCCGCCATTTACAAATGCCGAATAACCCAAAACCAATTTTTCCAACGTGGTTTCACCCGACCCCAATGCCAAAGACAAATTGAGATTCTGCATATCTGCGGGATAAACACCAAAACGTTGGGCAACCTCAACCGCGTTTTCAACACCGATTTGGTCAACCATACGCACACTGGGAACATTACGCGAAGTTTCCAATGCAAAGCGTAATGGAACATCGCCCAGGAACTTTTTATCATAATTTTCTGGTTTCCATTGCATATTATTTTCACGCCACCCAACAACCGGGGTATCGGATATTAACGCCTGGGGCGATATACCACGTTCCAGTGCCGCAAGGTAAACAAATGGTTTAATCGTACTGCCGATTTGGCGCATTGCCTGGGTTGCACGATTAAATGAACTTTCGGCAAACGAACGTCCGCCCGCCATTGCAAGAATGCGCCCAGTATGTGGATTCATTGCGATAATCGCACCCTGTAATTTTTCTGTTCGACCGGCATTATATGCATCCAATGCCTTGTTCAGCGCGGCCGACGCGGCACGTTGATATTCCGGAATAATGGTTGTTTTTATATAAAGCCCCTGGTTATAAAGTGTTTCGCGCCCCAATTTATCCAACAATTGTCGACGCACATCTTCGGCAAAATATTGAAAATCATCTTCCATCTGTGCGGTAAAACCACTGTTTATATTTAATGGTTCTGCGGCAGCGGCATCGGCCTGTTCGCGTGTGATATATTTTTCGTCCACCATACGACGCAAAACATAATTGCGGCGTTCTTCGGCGCGTGCACGGTCATTTGGTGCCTTTGGTAAAGACGCCAAAAATGCACATTCCGATAATGATAATTCGGATACAGGCTTATTAAAATACATCAATGCAGCAGAACCTACACCATATGCACGTGCACCAAGGAATATTTGATTTAGATAAAGTGTCATAATATGCTTTTTTGAAAAAGCACGTTCCAGACGCAATGCCAAAATTGCCTCTTTAATTTTGCGTGATATTGTCCGGTCTGATGAAAGGAAAAAGTTCTTGGCCACCTGTTGAGTGATAGTAGATGCGCCAGTAAATGTTGTGTTGAATCCCATTGTTCTCATCAGATTATTCGCCGATGCGCGAATGATACCTTGAACATCAATGCCAGGGTGTGTCCAGAAATTTTGATCTTCGGCGGCAACGAATGCATTGACCAATTGCGGTGGCATGTCATCAAAGTCGATAAAAACGCGACGTTCTTCGGCATATTCAATCAATAAACTTCCATCAGATGCATAAAGTCGTGTTGCAACTGGTGGCGCATACGTAGCCAATTTGCGATAATCTGGCAAATTTCCACCATAAATTAAGAACAATGTCGCGGTCGCAGCAATCGCGACAACCACGCACCAAAAAACGATATGAGTAAAGACACGCAAAACTTTTTTAAATTTCATAGAATTTATTCTAAAATAAAAACTTTTTATTTGCAAGCGCGATATGAACTTGTTAAACTAACATTTGAAAGGAATATTTTACGGAGAGATTCATGAAGAAATTTTTCGTTGCGTTATGTGGAATGTTTGCCTTTGGAACAGTTTTTGCTGCGCCACCATCCAATTATTACGAGCCTGATAATTCCGCTAAAAGTTATATGTCGGATTGGAAAGTAAGTGGAAATTATAATCAATCCATAGATGACAGTTTTTATTCAAACCTTAATGGTCGTAAGCTTTCTTCTTGGGTTTGTACAAATGATAGCAGTGGTTGTAAAATAACGCATGATAGTGACGGGATTGCCGGAACCACCAATGATGAAGGCGCAGTCGTTTTGGATATTGCACGCGAGATATATAAAAATGGTGCAAAATTTTGCACAACTCAGATTCAAGCGGCCAACCGCAACGGGCGTCAATATGTGTGGTTAGATTATCATAGCAACAACAATTATGATGCGTCGTGTAAAACATATTGTAAACAAGGTTATGATCCAGAAACAAATTGTGATGAACGTTTAACAGAAGATTCATGTGATAGTATAAAAACTTATCCATTCCTTTCGCATGATGTCATACGCCAAGGGGGCAGCTCTGGCAGGTTTACAACAGAAATGCAGGTGTTTAGTTTTGCAAATGAAACAGGCGCAGGTGCAAGTAATGAACCCGCAGGGAATAAATTTACAAAACACGTTGTTCTTGGTATTATTGGCAAGGATTCTGAGGATGGCGTAGGAATTAAAGTTGCGCCAATTGAAATTACAGGTAGACGTGGCGGCAGCCCAATGCAGAGTTGGATATATTCGGTAAAACACAATAACAACATAACTGTGTTGTGTCCGCAAGGGTATGCTCTAAATTCCGGCGTATGCGTTAAGACCAGTACATGCGAAGCAGCAGAAAGGTTAGACAATTTATGTCCAAGTTTTAGCACAGGATATAAGGAAGATGAACATGAATTGAAACTAGTTGACGGTTGTTGGGAATATAGATGTAAACAGGATGGATACGGTTTCAAGAGCAGTACGGATAAAACCTGTACACAATGTGTCGTTAGCAAAGGAACGGGTGTCAAAAGTAATGGAGAATGCGAGACCTGTGACGTTGGACAATGTTTTAATAGACAGGAAAAGCAATGTGACAATTGCAGACACAATCCGTCAAAACTAGAATTGTTGCGTGGGCCGAATTATCAAACCCAAAATAAACAATGCTGGCGCAAAACAAATTTGCATGAGTTTTGGGGCTGTGTATTGTGCACTGATGACAAACCCTATTGGTATAACGATAGTGGTTGCACACAAAGTGAAAAGTAAAAAATAATTGCAAAATCCCCCGCACCAAAAATGCGGGGGGGGTAAATTCCACCACTGGTATCCATCACCCTGCAACCCACCGCTGTCATCCTGAACCTGCCGCCGTCATCCTGACGCAAGTCAGGATCTCTTTGATTTATTCCGTGGTGGTAACGCAGGGATCCTGAAACAAATGCGGGGTGACGAATAAAAAAAACAGGGCGACCGCCCCGTTTAATAATCCCTAATATGCTTAATATTATTCGTTCATAGCGATTTTGCCGTTTGTTGCGATAATGTCGGCACCAATTTCAATTTTTCCGCCCGCTTCGCGTAATATCAAATCACCGGCGGCTATTTCGGCAAAGTCTAAATTCGTTGACATAAATGCATCAAATTTGCCAGCGGCAACCCAAGCCAAATCCATTGCTGGACATCCCGTTGCGCGAATGTTTGCCGCATTTAACGGATTCCCAGCAATACCGTTATATGCCACGGTCAAATCCGATTCTTCGACAATGTTTGACGTTCGTACGCGTTCTGAATGAAATGCAGAATAAACAAATGCCCCCGAACCAGATTCGGCATAATACAAACACTCATCAATCGGTGAATAAACCAATGCGATTTTGGTTTCATCGTTTGTTCGCAATGCCAATGATATTGCAAAACGCGGATTTCCACGAACAAAATTGGCCGCACCAGATAATGCCAAAACAAACTCATCGCGACCATCACCATTACGCACAACATTTGGCGTTAATAAACCCGCAGACGGGCGAACGAGCGATAGGTCAGATAAAATCTCTTCTTCGATTCGGGCGGCGGCACGATGCACAAAATCACGTGCACCACGCAGTGATTGTTGCAGGTTTTCAACCTCGCCAAAATCATGGCGCAAACCTGTTGCCGTGCGTTGCAACGCCATGAACATTTTGTTTAATTCTGGTGAACCCTTAATCAATAAATCCATTACATGCCCCCCATATATAACATGTCGGACTGTTTAGAAATCAAATCCAGCAAATTTCTTTTTGAAATCAGCGGTTCTGCGGCCTTTTTCACCAGCGTTAGAACGTTGACCAGTCCATGCGGAATGATTAAGATTATCCGTAGACAGAACCAAATCTTTATTTACCGAAGAAAACATCTTTATTGTCTTGCCGTCGGTACGTGTCACTTTGATTTCAAAATATTCTGGATGAATACCTGTTTTCATCACAAAACCCCTTAGTTATGATTTTTGCCTGGCAATTATACAGTGTTTTTTCGGAAAATCAAGGTAATAATGAAATTAATATCTGCCGATGCAACCCAAATATGAATTTCCGGTGGATTCAAGAACATTAACAAAGCGATTCTTGTCACGACCGGCAAATAATGCAAGAATCGTTCCTGCGTCCGTGGCCAACATGTCGGCAACGGTTGCGATTTCTGAACTCATTTTCTTGAAAAAACCGCTTGTTGGGTATATTTCAGCGGCGAATAATTGGTGCGTTGCAGAATTTTTTGATGTGTGCGAATGTTTAGCTGCTTCGATTATCATTAATTGACATTCGGATGAGACAATCATTTTTTCGGTTATAACCGCATCTCCGCCCAATAATTCACC
>CAMYXE010000007.1 GCA_947303165.1 uncultured Pseudomonadota bacterium
ATTTCAACTTTGCTGTTGTAATTAAATGGGCATGATGACGAAGCGCCATTTGCACAACGTCCGCCTGATGGTGGTGTGCCGCAACCTTCGTATATACCATTAAAGCACGAATCTAACACACGTGCACAAACATTGTTATGTGCATAGCGGAATAAATCGTAGCCCCATGTTTCTGCCAATGTATCTTGGACTTCATCCGCCGAAAATGATATCGCCGATCCAGTTATACCACTGATTGCATTGGCCATCGTGGTAATCGATCCGAACAAAGAATCATCGTCTATCTTAAGGATAGTATCGGTATTCGATTTAACTTCGTCTGCCCTTGACGCCAGGGACGCCAAGATCTCCGATTCTGCGCCATCATGGTTGGCAACATTAAATCCATAAACACTTTCATTTCTGCAATATTCAGGCGATTGTGTACGCGAACATTCACTGGCCGTGTACAATCCATGATCCGCACACCATGTTCCAAATTCTGTCTCCGTTGCGGTTCCATTTTTGCTAGCTTCACGCCAAGAAGCGCAGTTCATAACTTTTTCCGCATCAGTCAAAGTAAATGCAGCACTGACATCCTTGCCCTTGTTAGCAATTAACAACGCCAATTCACCGGAAATTTTGATAAGTTCTTCGTTTGCAGATTCAAGTGCTGATTCCGCCTCAGCGAACGCCTTGACACGACCAGCACACGCACAACGACGTTGCGCTTCACTACGTGCGGTGCAGATTTCATCCATACATGTATAGTATGATTCCAAACATGTGCTATATGCATCCGCTGAAATTAAACCCGTTGTAGAATCTATGATATTGGAATAATTCCCTGTATAAAGCTTATTCGACAAATATGTATAATATGTGCTATTGGTGCTCTTGCTGCCACGGATAACTTCACCCGTCACCCCCACACGTGACGACGATGTTGCCGCACGCGCACGAACGTTTCGTGTTGATTTACCACGCGATACAACACTGCGTGTTGTCGGAACTGCCTTGGCCGAACGCGCAACTACACCACGAGAAACATTGCTCTTAGCGCTTGCGGTATTAGTATTTGTCCGGGATGCAACATTACGTGTTGCGACACCGCGCGAAGAGCTGTTTGCTGGCGTGGCATTACTGGTCGGACGTGCGGTCGCCGCCGCGTTACCACGCGGGCTGGTTCGCCCAGACGCACGTCCAGATTGCGTATTTTGAACCTCGTTCACCATTGCTGGTGCAATCGGGTCTGCCAAAACTGCACGCATCGACAACAAAGTCGAACAAACAAAAAATGCCCCCGCCAATAAAAACACCGTACCAAGTGCATTTTTACAAATTTTTCCAATAGAACGGCTATTCATATATACTCTCCTGCATCTCTAGAAAATGCCCAAAATCAGACACTTTCACGGTGTGAAACAATATTGAATCACACCATTACTCTTATGCATTATAACATTTTTTGCTATGCGTGTAAACAAGAAAACCCGCCATGGAGACGGGTATTTTTTGAATAAAAAGTTTTTTATTTAAAACTTTCTTTGATTGCCTTGCCAGTTTCTTTAAAATCTTGTCCTGTCTGCTTTGCGGCTTCGGTAATTTCTTTGATGTGTGCCTTGCTTTCTGCTTTTACAGCCTTGGCTTGTTCTTTTGCCTCTTTTGCGATTGCCTTGCCTTCTTCTTTTGCGGTCTTGGCATCTTCTTTTGCTGTTTCGGCCGCTTCTTTGGCAGAATCTATAACTTCGTCTTTATGTTCTGTGATATATTTTTTAACAAACTTGGCACATTTGGAAGACAATGACGAAATATTTTCAGACAAACATCCCATCATTGTTTGTGAACCGATTACCATTTCTGGACATATAGCAGTTAATTCATCGGTATTGCACGCCTGTTCCAATGTTGCGGGCTCCGATTTTTTACCAAACCCCAACTTTTCCCAAAAACCAGCATTTGCCCCCGAAATCGTGGTCGTTGCGACAATTAAACCAAGTGTAAAGATTTTTTTCATTTTGGCCTTCCTTTGTTTTGTTGATTTATATGCCTTAATCATAGGAAAAAAATATCACCTTGGTCAATCTTATTATTGCAAAAAAAGTTCCTATGCGTATAATTTGCCATCATGAGGAAAATATTCACAGCATTTTTGCTATCATCGTTGTTCGGTTCGGCGATTGCTGAAAACAACGTTATGTTCGGTCCAAACGAAATAAACGCCTTCTCCATTTTTGTTGGACACGGCACAGGAATGGGACCAATGTCAAAAATTGTAAATCCAACCGCATGGAAATGGGTGCCAATGGATTTGGTAATGCTTGGCTATAGTCAACCAATTACTATATTCCGCTTGCCAGCGCGTATGAATTTAAATTTCATACAAAATTTTGCATATGGTTCGGAATACGATCTGGACTTTATGGGGGTCGGAATTACATGGGATGTAGCATTGTTTAGTTGGCGTGGCTTTTACGTTGGTGGCGGAATCGGGCCGTTTTGCCGCGACGACATAGACAGATGGGTTGGAAGTCGCGTGCTTTTTGGTGAAAGATTTTTCATTGGGAAAAATATTGGTAACAGTTTCCGTGCAGAATTATTTACAACGCACTTTTCCAATGGTGATTTCGCCGCACCAAATCGTGGATTTAATTTCGCGGGTCTTGCATTGAATTACAGTTTTTAAAATTTAAAAAATTATATATAAAAAAACGCCCCGAAGGGCGTTTTATTTTTTTAGTTCTTGCGCGGGAACTTAACCGCTGCCTGGGCCGCCGCCAAACGTGCAATTGGCACGCGGAACGGACTGCACGACACCGAATTAAATCCGCATTTATGGAAGAATTCGATCGAGTCTGGATCACCGCCATGTTCACCACACACCCCAAGGTGTATCTTGTCGCCCTTGGTTGCGCGTGCTTTTGCAACAGCATCTTTAATCAACAAACCAACACCCAATTGGTCAACCGATGCAAATGGATCGGCAACATAAACACCACGGGCACGATATTCTTCCAAGATTTTACCGGTATCATCACGTGACATACCCAACGTTGTTTGCGTCAAATCGTTTGTTCCAAATTCAAAGAATTCGCAACTTTCTGCAATTTCATTTGCCAAAACCGCCGCACGTGGCAATTCAATCATTGAACCGACTGTGTATTCAATGCTTTCGCCTGTTTCAGCAAACAACGCACTTGCGGTTGCATCAATAACAGTTTTAACAATGTCGACTTCCTTCTTGGAACCAACCAGTGGGACCTCGATTTCTGGATGAACGGAAACACCCGCTTTCTTACATTCCAATGCCGCCGAAAGAATTGCACGTGTCTGCATTTCACAGATTTCTGGATATGTAATGGCAAGTCTGCAACCACGATGACCCAACATTGGATTTTGTTCATGCAATGCTTCGGCACGCGCTTTAACAAATTCCACTGGTTTGCCAATGTGTTCTGCCAATTCTGCCATATCTGCTTCGGTATGTGGCAAGAATTCATGTAATGGCGGATCAATTAAACGAATCGTCACTGGCAGACCGTCCATAATCTTGAACAATTCAACAAAGTCGGCCTTCTGATACGGCAACAATTTTGCCAATGCCGCGCGACGACCATCTTCGTCTTCGGCCAAAATCATTTCACGCATATCTTGGATACGCGCCGGGTCAAAGAACATGTGTTCTGTACGTGCAAGTCCAATACCTTCGGCACCAAAGTCACGCGCTTGTTTTGCATCTTTTGGTGTTTCAGCATTTGCCTTGACCGTAAGTGTCTTGATTTCATCAACCCATTTCATCAATGTGCCAAAATTACCAGTCAATTCTACAGATACTGTCGGAACGGCACCTGCAATAATTTGACCTTTTGCACCATCAATAGAAACCCAATCGCCTTCGGCAATTGTGACGCCCGATGTTGTCTTCATTGTTTTGGTTTCGTAATCAATTTTAATATCTGGTGAACCTGAAACACATGGCGTTCCCATACCGCGCGCAACCACCGCCGCGTGTGATGTCATACCGCCGCGTGCAGTAATAACACCTTGGGCTGCGTTCATACCCGCAATATCTTCGGGTGATGTTTCGATACGAATAAGCATAACTTTCTTGCCTTCGGATGCCCATTTTTCTGCGTCTTCGGCATTAAATACTGCCTGACCTACGGCCGCACCTGGGGATGCTGGCAAACCGGTCGCGATAACCTTCTTTTCTGCCTTTGGATCCAACATTGGGTGCAACAAGTGATTCAATTGGTCGGCACCAACGCGCAATATTGCTTCTTCTTTGGTTAACAATCCTTCGTTCACCATTTCAACCGCCATACGAACCGCCGCCGCCGCCGTACGTTTACCGTTACGGCATTGCAACATCCAAAGTTTACCATGCTCGATTGTAAATTCCATATCTTGCATGTCTTTGTAATGCTTTTCCAACTTTTCACGAACATCGCAAAGTTCTTTATAAACATTCGGCATCGCTTCTTCTAATGAAGTCCGGCCAGAATCATCTTTGCTCATTGGTTGTGGTGTACGAATACCGGCCACAACGTCTTCACCCTGGGCATTAATCAAGTATTCGCCATAGTATTTATTTTCACCCGTTGCTGGGTCGCGGCTGAAACATACACCTGTCGCGCTGTCATCACCAGAATTACCAAATACCATCGCTTGAACATTCACCGCTGTTCCCCAATCACCTGGGATATTGTTCAATTTACGATATGTGATGGCCTTTTTGCTCATCCACGAACCAAACACCGCACCAATACCCAATTTCAATTGTTCCCATGGATCTTGTGGGAAAACTTTACCAATTTTGACACCGATTTCTTTGAATTTTTCGACCAAATCTTTCAAATCATCAGCAGTTAATTCTGTATCAACCTTATAACCTTTGTCTTCTTTCATACGTTCCAAGGTGTGTTCGAACAAATCAATATCTGCACCCAACACAACGTCGCTGAACATCATGATAAAACGACGATACGAATCATATGCAAAACGTTCATTGCCAGAAATTTTTGCTAATGCTTTAACTGTTTCGTCATTAAGTCCCAAATTTAACACGGTATCCATCATACCAGGCATAGAAACACGCGCCCCGGAACGAACAGACACCAACAATGGGTTTTCCATATCGGCAAATTTTTTACCCATAATCTTTTCAATATGTGCGATACCGTCACGAACTTGATCCATCAAATCGGATGGATATGTTTGATTATTGTCATAGTAGTATGTGCAAACTTCTGTTGTGACAGTAAAGCCGGCGGGCACTGGCAATCCAACCAAATTCATTTCGGCCAAGTTAGCACCCTTGCCCCCAAGCAAATTACGCATATCTGCGCGACCTTCGGCACTGCCGTTACCGAAAGTGTAAACCCATTTATTACTCATGGTGTCTCCTTTATTGTTATTTTGCCGGAATATTTTTAAAGAAAATTCCAAAGAATGCAACGAAAAAACGAAAAAATTGAAAGTTAATTTAATTTTTTTTCATTTTTTCTCTTTTACGATTTGTAAATCGCGATATTTCTGGTATAATATTCGTATCAGGAAATTGATGTATCGTCTGCAATATGTCAACAACGGTGTGTTGTTTTGGTGTGTTTTCGTGGCCGGTATGTCAGAGGAGATATAAATATACATTCAACAATATTTGTAATTTGCAAATGTCGTCTGAATGTGATATCATAGTGTAAGAAAGGTAAGGGAGACGAGACCATGTATTTATCGCGAGGAATGAGATTATTTGCTCTCTGTGCGTTATTGGTAACGGCACCCAGTTTTGCGTTTGGAACAGAAGATCCTAATGGCATGGTGTTGACCAGTAAGAAATACGTACTTGACGAACTTGACAACAAGCAAGACAAGATTACGTTCAGCGCAACGAACAAAGTTGTCATAACTCCAACTCAGGATGGCGGGGCTACTGGTGAACGTAATATAGCAACCACGGGGACAGGCATTACGGATTTGGCAAGTGGTTCTGCGACGGGGGCCGATTATATTCCAACGGCTTATGCCGTGAAAGAGGCTATCGGAACCGCGACAACTGGGATGATCACTGATGTTTCTGGGAAACAAAATAAACCGAACGCCACAGGTGCAACCGCAGCGGCAGGTAAAGTCTTGATGTATGGCGGAAATAGTTTTGATACAGATGTCACCGCGGCTTATGTCAAGGTTCCCGTTGCGTCTGGCGATCCGAATGCGGCAAATGCTTCGGCCCCAACGAATTTCGTATCAATATGGATTGAATAAGAAATTGACCAGCGAATTACTGGTCTTTTTTTTACCTTTTTTCCCAATAGCACACTATTTGCGCATTTATCGAATCGGCATCGGTTCTAATACGATGATGAGTAACAAGGCCATCTGTACGAACATCAATGTAAACCTGGGGGGTATTCGGATTTATTTCGCGTTTATAATTTAATTCTATGCCACGCAACACGTGTGCATCACGATATTCATAACCAACACTTTCGGTTGCCCACACCGCATACACAGCATTATTTATATGTTGATTTTCATCAATGTCATCGAATCGACATTTTAATACATGTGTTTTTTCTGCGTCGAAATCCGCAAATTTTTCAAATTTTCTATCGTATGCGCGTCTTACATCATCTGGCCATTTACGGTTCAGGTGTTCGTTTATACGCAATGGCATGCGACGTTCAAGATCTATTAAAATCCATTGGGATGTCGCACGCACCAATAATCGCCCATCAGCCCCGTGAATTTCAAAATCACGCGTTGCGCGCAGGTTATCTTGGACCGCCGGCCACGATGAATATTCTAACACTTCGCCATTTCGGGGCATTTCTACAATATCCACCAAATAATGCGTGACAACCCATGCGATATTGTTTTCATGAATGAACGTCCGACCGCACCCCAGCATTTCTGCATGTGTGTCGCCCATACCCTGTAATTCATTCATTAGAATGCCTGGACGCATATTACCATATCGATCACATTGGTATGCTAACAGTTCACTGTGCTTTACCAATTTCGCATCTGACATTATTTGTTCCCTTGGTCTGCAACAACAAAATCAATCACGTCGCCCGCAACGATATTATTTGCACGTGCACCTGATTTGATTAATTCATAAAGCGACGTCGGAACATCGTGTGGCACAGTCAATGTTTCCAGTTTTGCACCATTACCAATCTTGCGTTCCGTACGTAGGCCACGAACCGCATGAATTGTATCCACCGCAAATTTCATATCAGATACATCTGTATCATATTCATCCATTACACGCGGATATTCGGTCAAGTGCAATGTCTTGCCGCCTTCGTACGGTTGATATATCTTTTGCCACAACTCTTCGGTCAAGAATGGAATAAATGGCGCATACAAACCAATTATAGCACGCAACACCGTCCACAGTGTCCATTGTGCAGACAATTTAGATTCAGCACTATATTTTTCTGGCGACCAGAAACGGTCTTTGATAAATTCCAGATATTGATCACAGAATATATCCCAGAAAAACGTATCAATCGCACTGCGTGCATTATAGTTGAAATATTTATCCAAATTCTTGCGTGTTTCCGCAACCGCTTTATTTAATTCAGACAAAACCCAACGATCTTCGATAAAACGTTCAGACACAGGAACGGTCTTGGCGGTTTTCGGATCAAAATCTTCCAGATTCATCAGAACATACTTTGCCGCATTCCAAAGTTTGGTTAATAATTTTGAACCACGTTTCACTTCGTCTTCGTTATATGGCAAGTTTGTTCCAATCGGCGCCGTTGCAACCCAATAACGCACCGCATCAACACCGAACTTATCTACCGCTTCCAACGGATCGGTGCCGTTGCCCTTACTCTTGGACATTTTTTTACCGAATTTATCAACCACAACCCCGTGCAAATAAACCGTTTTAAATGGGATTTCGCCAGTTGCATACAAAGACATCATTATCATGCGCGCAACCCAGAAAAAAATTATATCAAAACCAGTGCACAAATAGTCTGTTGGTAAATAACGTTTTAGTTCAGGTGTTTCATCTGGCCAACCAAGTGTTGAAAATGGCCACAACCCCGACGAAAACCATGTATCCAATGTGTCTTGGTCTTGGGTTAATTCCTTGCCACCGGATTGCTTTACCGCTTCTTCCTTGGTTTCGGCAACATATACATTACCTTCAGCATCATACCACGCCGGTATGTGATGTCCCCACCATAACTGACGTGAAATAGTCCACGGACGAATATTCTTCATCCATGCCATAAACAAGTTATACCGATGTTCTGGCATAAATTGAATCTTGCCCTCTTCGGCCGCCTTAATCGCAGGTACCGCTAATTTTTCTGCATCAACAAACCATTGTGTCGTTATCATCGGCTCAACTGGCACACCACCGCGCTCGGAATATGGCGTTGGAATAACTTTATCTTCAACCTTTGTCACCAATCCCGCAGCTTCGATATCTTCCATAACCGCCTTGCGCGCGTCATACCTATCCATACCCCAGTATTTTTCTGGTACTGGCGCTGCGCTAATTAACTTTGCATCTAATGTTAAAACACATAATGGTTCAAGGTTGTGACGCTGTCCAACCTCCCAGTCATCAAAGTCATGCGCCGGTGTAATTTTCACCGCACCAGTTCCTTTTTCGGGGTCTGCGTGTTCATCTGCAATAACAGGTATTTCAATATCTGTTAACGGGATAATCGCCTTTTTCCCGATAAGGTGTTTTAATTTTTCATTTTCTGGATGAATTGCAATTGCTTTATCACCGAACAATGTTTCCGGACGTGTTGTTGCAATTTCAATAAAACCACCATCAACCAATGGATAATTGAAATAGTAAAACTTACCATGTTCTTCGCGCGTTTCAATTTCCAAATCAGACACAGATGTCTGCTGACGCGGACACCAATTAACAAGACGTTCAGCACGATAAATCAGGCCCTCATTATACATTTTGACGAACAATTTAGTCACCGCACGCGACAACCCTTCGTCCATTGTAAATCTTTCGCGCTTCCACACAGGGGTCACACCCAAGATATGCAATTGATTCAAAATCTGACCACCGTATTCCTTGACCCATTTCCAGGCATAATCCATCTTTTCATCCAGGGTTAATGCATGTGGATTTATGCCACGTTTTGATAGGTCACGTTCCAATAATAATTGGGTTGCAATTGCCGCGTGGTCTGTGCCCGGTTGCCACAACACATCATATCCGCACATACGCTTGTACCGGCATATAATATCCGTCAGCACATTATCCAGCGCATGCCCCATGTGCAGATTCCCCGTCACGTTTGGTGGTGGCATCATAACACAGAATGGCGTCTTTTTGGAATTAACATCATTATCCCAAAAATTATTTTCATCCCAAAACGCCTGAATACGTGTTTCTATGTCACGTGGCGCGATATTTTTACCCAATTCTATTTTCATAATATTTATTCCTTGGCTTGTTTTCGCGTAATGATAGCAGATATAAAATGAATTTCAAGCATACATATTTTTATTCTGCACGGACAACACGGCAAAATACCACACCATAGATTTCCGCCGCCCCTGCACGCCGCAAAACGCGCGCCATTTCGGCAAATGTTGCCCCAGACGTCATAACATCATCAACCAATAATATTTTCTTGTCCAAGATTTTCTCGGGATACGCAACATCAAACACACCACGAATATGTTCAAATCTTTGTGCATTGGTTTTGTGACCCATATTTGGCCGATATTTACGATGCACACTATCGAAATCAATTGGCACAGAATACGCATGCGCAATTTCACGTGCCAACAATGTTGCCTGGTTATAGCCACGTTGAAACAAACGACGATTCGCCAAAGGCACAGGCATTACAATATCAGGTTTTATATCTAAATCACGCAACGCCCATATCATCGCACGCGACATAAATTTTGCAAATTTTATGCGACCACCATGCTTGAACGGCAGCATAACACTGCGCGACATATCATCATAAATACATGCCGCACGAATAAAATCTAATTCATTTTTACCCGATGCGCACACTGGGCATTTTGCGTTTGCATTTGGTTCATAACCATCGGGAAACGGATACCCACAAATTGCGCAATGCGGCCCATCAATCCAATCGAAACAAGACCAACAATCACCACACAATTCGCCATGTATTTCAACCGGCGCCGAACATATCGGGCAAGCCGGCGGAAACAAAAATCCAAGAAATTTATTGAAATACTTGCACAGAATTTTTTTTGACACTTTAATTACCAACTCATACTTTTATATGTCTTGGTATTAACAGTGTCACCAAACATATTACGCTTTTGCTTGGTCAGTGTTTCGTATTGTTCATTCGAAATTATACGCAACACAAAACCTTCTTCGTCACGATTTGATAACACCGGAACAATACGCTGTTCAGAAACGCCAGTATCACGCAAAACCTGTTCAATAATCGCAAGCCGACGTGCAGTTAATTTACGTGCATCTGTTGTTGTTGTTAACATTTCTGGGATAGCAACCTGGATAGCACGTTTAGGATTTGCAACGACAATGCCCGCATATTCCGACAATAAATTATAGTTATCACGTGATAACGCAGAATCAGAATTTCTGAATCTAATTTTTATTTCCAATGGGCGAATTTTTTCCGCATCTTCGGACAAATCACGCGCCGATGAAAACCCTTCGAACGAAGAACCCATATCGCTTGCCACATCAAATTTGTCATCTATAGAATAAGTGGAAAGATGTTTGTTTTCCGACAAGAAAGTTTTTCTAAATGCACGACGTAATTCAGATGGCGACATCTTGGTCATATCTTCACGGACATCTTGAATTTTTTCCTTGGTATCTTTTTTCACAGAACGAACAACAACATCATCACCAATCAAATCATCCCGCGGGACAACCATGCGCGAAACTTTTACACCATCTTCGATTCTATCACGAACAACGGAAGTCGGAATATCACCAGCATGCGCAATCGTTTCTGGCGATTCAATTACAGATTTTTCAACACGTGTCTGACGCGCAACTGCGGCCTCGGCCTTGGATTGTAATTCCAACAAACGTGCAAGTTGTGCATCCATCGATGACACACGTTCTTTGACCTCATTCAATTCTGAATTTGATGCAACTCGCACAGGCATATTTATATCTTCTTCTGGCAACATTGCATCTGATGTAATAACTGAAAACT
>CAMYXE010000008.1 GCA_947303165.1 uncultured Pseudomonadota bacterium
ACTGTGAAAAGTATCCCTTGGATGAAGAACGGTGCCCCCAGGTCAGTGGTGGTGTTGGTGCGGTTGTTAGTATTGGTAATGAGGAATCAGGTGTGCAACCTGGGGGTGGTGCATCAACTCAACAGCAATATTCTGGAACAACAATCGGTGGCGGTGCGGTGCTGGTTGGAAATGATAAGCATAATGGGTCTTGTTATCCGGCGGCGAAAAGTAATGTTTTCAAGAACAAGGTTATGACAACTGGGCAATATGAACATATCGCGCCGGCATTTGAAAAGGCCCTTATAACAATATTTCGCAAAGAAGGTAAATGCGGAACAATCAAAAACGATCCTTGTGGATATACGTGTTATGGGTTGGGGTCTGGACCGAAATGTATGAATATGGATGTTAGTAAATTAACACGTGCAGATGCAGAAGATGTCTATTATGAAAGGTTTTGGAAAAAATATGATTTTGCAAGATTGCCCGATGTGATTGCTGGTGATTTATTCTTGGCGTCAATGGGCAGTGGTGCATGCACCGCGATACAGCAATTTAGAAATTTCCTTGGGTTGTCAAAAAATTGTAAAATTGATGATGCTGTGGTTGCTGCGGTCGAGAATTATAAAGGTGATATTCATAATGCTTGGTTAGATGTTCGGCAGAAGTTTTTGGTAGAAGTCGCAGAACGCAGATACCAAAACTCTGTATTAAAGGGCTGGATGAATTCGATTAAGTTAAAACGCGAAAATGGTTGTCATGTCGTACCTGCTGAACCACTGTATCGTGATAACTAAAAAAAATCAATTATCGTAACCCCATCGCGCGACAACATGCGTTCGCCGCGGTTTTCCAATCAGAGTATTGTTTTTCTGGATTGCGCAGATCGCGCCAACCTTGCCACCCATTACAGGTTTTCTTTGTCCCGGTTCCGCTACATTTTACATAACGACGTAATGAACAAGTCTGATTAGAAATTTTGCCCAATTCTGTGGTGCACTTTACAACCACATTTTGGTTTTTTGCATCATCTTTACCAATTTCTTTGGATGACATAACTTGGTACGCGTTTGCAGACATTGTCGCTGCTATAATAATGGCAAAAACAGTGAAAAGTTTTTTCATTCCTAACCTTCCCTTATTGTTATTTCCTATGCTTTCATAATACAAAAAATGATGATAAAAAACAATAGGTTTTTTTATTAATGTATATCAGCGGGTGCGGTTGACCAGGGCTCTTCGTTCATAAACAACCAATACAGAGATTGGTCTGGTGTGTCAGGATTACGAATTATTGGCCGAACCACATATATATCGACATTGCAGGAATTTTTACCGGATTCTTCTTGGGTTTCAATTAAATCTTGATAAAATTTTTGGGCAAAATCTGATGCTTGTAAATATGCTGCATCGTCATCTTCGGGGGATGTTGAATCACCCTGCCACATTAGCCACATTCCGTAATTTACTACATTATCTTGGCCTTCTATATCGTCAGCAGATAACAGCAACAAAGGTTTCATTTCTATACCATCGGTGAATTCATTGGTTGAAACTTCGGTTCTATCATAAAAATCGCCAATCAGACCAATGATGAAACTTAACGCGGCTACATCACTGGTAACGCGTGTGATACGTGCCATGTTACGATGTGTTGCATGAAATAGCCAGTCGCGTGCGCGACCAGATTTCATGCTGTGGCGTGCGACCTTGGAGGCGCGATCTAATTTTTTTGTGCCACCATATACTGCTTTCAGGCTAGTGCGTGCATTTTTAAAGCCTTGCCAGGTACGTGTTGCCACATTCCCTGTGCGTGGTTTTTTAAATGCTCGCAAATCTTTTGCGTATTGATTTATATCTTTTAATGAATCAAAATTTTTAACATATTCTGCTACATCTTTATTTTCTTTTGCCATTTTCTCCATAACTTTCTGCATTTCTTCTATATCTTTATTGCTGGCCTTGCGCATATCGGCAAGTTTATCCAGGTCATTAACAGATGATAGAGATTTGGCATCTGTGCCCATTTTTGCCAATGTATCCGCATGTAATTTTTGTGCCGCCCGTAATTCATCACTAAGTCTGTCGAATTGTTTTGTGCCTTTTGTCGCCTTGGCAAGGCGTTTTTCAATTTTGCTTATGTTATTTAAAGATTTTTCTACTTTTGTGATATTTTCGACGCGACGCTGTGTTTTGGCAACATTTACAGAAGTTTTAACATAATCTTTAACTTTATCTATCTTGGTAAGGCGTTTCATATTTTTCGCGAGATTACCCATAGTTCTCGCAGCGCGGGCGCCTTTTAATGCACCAGTCGCGGCAGTAGATGCGCCCCATGTAACTACAGACAAAGCAATATCAAAAGCAACCTCGGCATACGAAACCCAACGAAGATCTATATTGCCTGCAACATAATAATTATTTTTATCGCCATCATGTTGTGCGGTTTTTTCATGGATGACATTATGAATCATGGCTTTATTTAACTTTGCACCAATCCCGGAACGTGTAGAACATACACCGTCTGCGTCGATTGGATATAACGAATTAACATTGTCTGCAATCCATTTAAATGATACTGTATTATTTTTACCAGGTCCTACGAATTCGTTTAAGGCACCATGACGGGTGACCATAATTGCATACCAAGCTGGATCGGTATTTACCCACGTCGCAGTTGGATCTGTGGGGCTTATTTCTGGATTTGGGTCATTGGTAGGCAATTCGGTTTTTGTGGCCAGTTTAAAATGCTGATGAAGTATTTTTACCTGGGTTTGATAGTTTATCACGATTTCGCGACCTTGTGGGAAAGTATATTTAATCGGCATAAATTTTATTAGCGTATCATCTTCAGCTTCGGCAATTTCGGGACATGCCAGAACTTCGCCTAGCACCTCTGGCGATTGAAATATGTCATAAATCCAGTCCTTAACAGTTTGCCGTGAATCATATTCATTAATTGTATGCGCGCTTTCTTGGATTGCATTGGCAAATACCTGGCTTGCACAATCTGTCATTGTATTTTGTAATGGCATCTCAATAGTATCTGATGGTTTAAAATTATCAGATGCGAACACAGTAAACGGCACAAACAATAAAAATAATTTTATTAATTTACGCATAATAATTATTTAATTAAATATGGACCATCAAGAATCATTACTTGTTGCAAATCTGCCAGTGATTTTGGTGCAATCGCCGTCGCGGCTGCACCACCTGCGGCGGCAATGCTTGCAATGACCCAACCAACAGGATTTGAAACCAAAAGACCAACGGCAATTGCTGTGCCGCCTGCGACGCCGGCACCAATTGTCCAACCCGTTTTGTTCCCCTGAGTAACCGGCACGGTTTTTAAAGAAACAACATCAATGACAAGGCCTTGATTAGCACATGCAGTGCCTTTTAATGCGTCCGCAAATTTTTGTGCGGCTTCGCGTGCTGCTTTATAATTTCTATACCAAACAACTTCTTCTGAACCCCCTACCCCTTTTTTTGCCGCAATAATTAGCCCTGGAAATGCGCGATTGTTTTTACCAAACGGAAAATCTATAAAAAATTCTTTGTCTTTATATTTAGTGAATGCGGCCTGTCCAGCTACGTTGACTGGTACAGTATTATCAATGTTTATACGAACCCAATGATTAGAACATTCACCTGAAAAGAAGTAATCATTGGGAAGTTCTGCTTTTGTGATAACATCTCCAGCGGTCTTGTTTTTAAGGCTTGTAACCATTATCGCTGCCGCTAAATCTGAATGTTCAAAAAGTTCATCAGTGTTAGCATTGAATTGATAATATTTGTTATCCATTTGAAACGGTATTTTTAAGTTCTTACTATCAACAATATAGTCATTAAAGTCGGTTAAATGGTTGGTATCAAGGCAGTGTAGTATCACATTGGATGACAGCATGTTATAAAGTTCGTATTTTTTGCTATCAACCAGTTTTTGATTAAGTTCTTTCCCTTTAAAAAATCGGATTTGAGCACATCTATAAACAATGTTTTGTCTTTGCCTAATTCGATAAGGCATTGTGTGGTTTTTGCGGCATTGGCGTTAGACATCCCGCAGATTATCCCAAGAAATAAAGAAAAGATAATTTTTTGTATATTCATGTTATTTCACTTTTAATTCAAATTTAATATGATTGGGCAATCTGCACTGCTGCCTGGGTTATCGCACGGCGCATCATTGTCATCATCGTCATTATCTCCATTATTACCGTCATTAGAAGTGCCACCATTCGAGCCTGCTTTTTTGCACACGCTTTGGTCGTTAGGGTGTTCTGCACAATATTTTTTAGGATTTACAACCTTTAAACGATTAAGATAATCTTCATCGCTTTCAAATTGTGGAATAACATAAGACTTTTTATCTTTATACGGTTCATAGCCCGCGGTTGAATTTGCCATGCGTTCAGAAAAAGATAGGTCATCAATTGTTTTTGGAAAATCAGTTGCTTCGACACTTGGGGCAATGCTGTTTTCGGCTTGTAACTGTTTTAGTTCGTTTGTTCGTTGTTGAACGCCTGCCTCGTATGCGGATAAGGTCGGTGCAAATGGATTTGTAAGCTGAATACTTTGGGTTGAGTTTGTCTAGTATGTGTTTACAATGGTTCCCGTGAACGCATTGCCGTATGTTTTTTTGTAATTTTCGAATATATTATCTATGTATCCTGCGCACGAAGTTGCAAAATTATGCCCTGGCAATTGTGACAGTTGGACCATTATTGTGGGACGAGCGTCCGCAATTCGTTTGTTCGCGCAATTATTATTTGACGCACAATATGATGCAACCAAATTGCCAACCACCCTATTACAGTCACCAGTATTTAAATCTGTACCTGTAGCGTATATCGGTGTTGGCATAATGCGCTGGTTATACGGGCTATCTTTGCTCCAGTATGGATTTGAAGAATATTTTTGAACAGGTTGAATTTCACCATATGTAGAAAATAGTGTTGGGGCTTTTTGTGCGCAAAAACTTGGTAGCACGAACACAGATGCCACAAAAGCGACAACAAAAGCAAGGTCGATAGTTTTCATTCGCCCCCTATTCCCTTCAAACATGACAATTATAACAGAAACGCAATTATAATTAAAGATAAAAATCCACCAAGTATGAAAAATGGCGCGAATGGGATAAATCGTTCTTTGTTCTTAAATGACCATATTGCGCCAAATAGACATGCCAATATAAGTGCAATCGCGAGACCTGTTGGCCCGCACCAAAGACCGCCAGTCGCTATCAGTTTTATGTCACCCATTCCAATCGGACTATCTGCCTTTGGATTTTTTCGTAGCAATATTTTATCAAAAACGATACCAATTATGGTCGATATCAGATACCCAAACGCCATTCCGATGACGCCTGTTTTTATTCCAATGGGCCATGGGAAAAATGCGGTTATTATGGCGCCGGTTATCATTAGTGGAAACAAGTATGCATCTGGAATTATGCGCCTACGTAGATCTGTTTTGGCAATTTTCCAACACAAATACAGTGCTAGTGTGATAAGTAGGCAAAAAAATGACCAAAATATATATAAAAACATATTTTCTCCCTTGCGTTTCGAATCGGTTTTATGATAACATATAATATCATATAAAATGATTAAGGTTGATAGAAAATGAGTAAATCTTGGGATAGTAATATTTTAAAAAAGTTGAAATCCCTTATGGGCAAGGGATTATCGACAGCGGAAATCGGCAAGAAACTTGGGATTTCTAAAAATGCTGTTGTCGGAAAATTGCACCGTTTGGGGTGGAATGCCAAGGCGGCAGAAGTTGAACCTAAGGTGAAAAAATCGTCAGCAGCGGGTAAAGCATCCGTTGCGAAAAAAGCTGAACCCAAGAAGGCTGGGACATCAAAAGGTACCGAGAAAAAAACAAAGAAAGCACCAACACCAAAAAAGGCGGACAAGCCTGTTAAGGCAGACAAGAAGCTTGTTTCTGGAAAAGTTGGAGCTAAAAAGACAACTAAGACAGAGTCAGTTAGGAAAAAAGCAACTGAAACGAAAATTGGTGGGGGACGACCGATTGCAGGTCGGAATCTCGGTGTTCATCAGCGCATTGTGCAACATGCATTAGAAATGGCTAATCTGAAAAATGATCAGTGTCGTTGGCCTATTGGGGATCCGGATTCAGAAGGTTTTCATTTTTGTGGAAAACCTGTGTTTGTCGGTAAGCCTTATTGTTACGAGCATTGTAAACAGGCTTATCAATTCGCACCGCCGAAAAAGAAATAAAATGGATATATAGGGAAAGCAGTTATATGCCAAGAGAGAGAAAAGATTTTCATAAATTGACTATGACGGACTATGAGATTGCTGGCAATGTTTTCAGTGCTTGGCGTGATGGTCGTGGAAAATTGATTGCTGTTTTGGACGAGACGCTTGATGAATACAAACCATACTCTTTACTAGTTATGGAATCATATGGCGATCGTAAGTGGGATGATGTGTTGCAGAATGACTATGGACTTGATTTGGAAACTATTCGTCCGAAAAAGGATAATAAATATCAAAAGTTAGACATAGAATATTCAGGAATAGAATTTTATGACCGCTTGATAGATGTGTATAAGAATGGCGGTGATGTGCAACCTGCTCTAAATGATTTATATGATTTTCGCGATGCTGCGGTACGGCGTGCGGCAACAACGCGTTTGGTCGCAGCGGATGATATAATCGCTCAATCGGCCAATACGGCATCTCGTGCTGAACGTGCAATAGTTAATTTAAGTAATAGACGACGTGTTTTGCGCACAAGGTTAACAAAGCAGAAAAATGCAGTTGGACATGAACCTACGAAGCAGTCCGCATCAAAGATATTAAAAACCGAATCGCAAATAGAAGAAAATGACGAAAAATTAGCACGCGCTGAAAAACGTCTTGAAAATGCAAATAAACGTGCAGATACCGCGCGCAATGATGCGGCGGTTGCGCGTGCATTGTTGGTACATCGTCGGCCTGCGTTGTCAACAAACCCTGATAATTTAATTTCGGGTGATGGTGAAAGTATCAAAAATGCAGAGAATAAACTTTCATATGATGTGAAATATGATGTTGCCCCAGTTGAAGAGCGTGTAGAATTTCAAGACGATAAAGCGCATGTTAGTACAGTAGAACAGAACGAGATGGTCGAAACAGAGGAAATAACAGAAACGACGGAAACAACCGAAGACGCAACAATAACGTTGCCAATTCCGGAGTATTACGAATTACAACAAAAAACCGAGGAAACCAAAATGCCAGATACACCAGATACAGAAGAAGTAAAACCATTATTGGATCAAGATCCTGAGATTTTGGACGAAGAAATTGCGTTCAAACCGGTGGAATTTGACGATATAAAACCGCGTGTTGATAATGCTGCAGACCAGCATATGTCACCTGCGGAGGTTAAAGAACAGGAACGTTCGGATGATCCTTTTATGGATTCGCGCGCCTTGCATGATATGGAAAAGGAAGAAAATAATAACATTGCGGAAGCGCATACCGAAGAGCCCGTATTGGATACAATTCAATCTGTGGAACAACCAACTGTTTCAGATATTGATAAGACCGGTCATGTTGAAAATACACAATATGAAAATCATATGCAAACTGATGTGCGACGCCCTGTTGGCCCCAGTACACCGGCGCCAAGTGCACCTACATCTGCAAGTCGTCCCATTTCACCAATCACGGGTGGAAATGTTAAAGTTCAACCAGTGGGTGGACATTCAAAACCGACATTTGTATATTATCTGTTATTGATTTTATTAATAGGGTTGTCGATATTTACATTGTGGCTGTATCAAAAGAAGAATGGTGGCACAGTTCCTTTCTTGAATCCTGCGGGTGAAACAGAAACTGTGACTCAGCCAGATGTGATTTCAAATGGAATATTTGTTGAACCAGAACCGATTATTGAACCAAAACCGGTTGAAGCTGCCCCTGTGCAAGTTGCAGAGCCAGAGCCTGTTCCAGAACCTGTCCCAGAACCTGATGTTCCTGTTGTTACACAACCAGAACCCGATACGCCAATAAAAATAGAATCTGATACAGAAGATGTTCTGATTGCGGCGGATCCCGAAGTTCCTGTTGTTGAGTCAGAAGAAAGTGTTCTTGCGCGTAAGCAAGCGTATGGTGTTTCGCGTGAAGATCAAACAGTTTATGTGCCTGTGGTGGAAGAGCCAGTTGTTGTGGAGCCCGAACCTGTTGTTCGTGTTACAAATGTTGCGGCCCCAGATGTTATATTTGATGATGATGTGATTTCTGTCCCGACGGTTGCGCAAGACTATGTTGATGAGGAAGAAATGAATTATACCGGACAAGATGAAAATGTTGTATACGTTCAGCCTGATTATGTTCAACCTGAACCTGAATATTATTATCCTCAACCAGAATATTATGATGCACCTATTCCACAAGATGTTGTAGAAGATAATAATTATGAACCAGAAGACCGGCAATATTTAAGTATACATGACGGTGGGCAATATAGCATAGGTTATACAGAAACCACATATTAAAAAAATATCACACAGAAATGTGTGATATTTTTTATTGTGTTGTTTCTTATTTTTCAATTACAACTATTGCCGCAGAAAAATTATCCTGATCCGTAATTGATAGATGAACGGTCGCTGTTTGGCCTGCTAGGGCTTTTAATGCGGCACGTGCACCGCCAGCAATCATTATTTCTGGGTGACCATTATCATCGTGCACAACGGAAATATCAGAAAACGCGATGTCGTCACCAAATCCGGTGCCCAATGCTTTAAGGCATGCTTCGCGCGCGGCCCAGAAATTTGCCAGATGCTTTTCCGCATTAGCGTTATCTTCATCCGCGTATTCAAGTTCTTTTTTTGTGAAAATACGTTGTTTTTTGAATGCAGACCAATCAAGAAAACGTCCGGATTCAACCAAATCTATACCAATGCCGACAATCATAAGATTCCTCCCTTTTGATATGAAAACTTAAGTTGAACTGATACGGGTATATAGAACTTTTTTTCCGATTCGTGCAAGCAAAAAATAAAAGTAAATTTTTTTATAAAATAATTGTTGATTTTTATAATTATTATAATATATAATGAATTTGGATCAAAAGGAGTCAATATGAAAAAAATCAATATGTTAATAATTGCATGTGTATTTGCAGTGTGTGGCGGAACGGCGATTGCCGGCCCCGGTGGACATGGACAACACCCCAATAATAACCATAATCATACCCAGTTTGTTTCGCATGTTCAAACAATGCCGCGTCCGGGGCATGTGCAAGTGGTTCATTCATTGCCACCACATCATCACCACCATCATCGCCCGCATTATCATCATAATGTGACGGGTGACGTCATAGTGGCAACCGCAATATTAATATCGGCACTGATGTAACAAAAACCGCCAAATGGCGGTTTTATTTTACCCCATTACGGTCATTATAACGCCGATACTAATCATAACAAAACACAATATCTTTTTAATCATAGCCGATTGAGAAATGTCTTCGTGAAAACGTTTGCCAAACAATCGTGCCAGAATAATTCCATAAATTGCGACAAAAATTGGTTGAACCGATTGAATACCAGAATCCACCAGAACAGGAATCAATGACAATGCGAACACAAGGCTGAAAGATGCCAACCTGTCAAAAATTTCCATGAATACAAACATTCCAAAACGACTACGATATTGACCGAAACTTTTAACGATATCTTGGCGAACTGGGCGAATAAACAGCATTGTAAACTGCGCGATAAAAGATATAGCTGTCACCCAAAATGCCACTGATACCCAATTAGTATCTGATAATAGTGCCTTGTAAAATGTTCCTTCAAATGACAGTATTATAGTGGCCAAGCACATTAACCAAAATCCGGCATTTATTTTTATACGATCCCCACGTTTTATATTTAGCAGAACAGAAAACAATATTATTATACCGAAACCGATATATTGAACGGGGTGCAAAGCCTCATTAATTATTAAATATGCCCAAATAGGCACAAAAACTTTTTCTAATTGGAATAATGCTGCGACAATTGATGTATCAAGTTTGTCCAATGCGGCAAAATATGGAAATTGGTATCCTATTTGAATGGCGGTTAATAAACCCACAAATAACCATGCCTCGGGTGGTAATGAATAAATCGGTCCTAATAATGGCAGGAACAAAAGCCCCAATATATTTGTTAGATTCATATAGAAGATAGTTGTTGGAACGCGTTTGAAAACGCTGCCCAAGATATAGGAATCAAATATATTTGATACGGCCCACATCATAGGCCCAACAAAAGCAGCTAAAATACCAATTAAACTCATAACGCAGGAATTATATCATAACATATTTTAAAAAATAATAACTTTGTTACTGTTCTTCACAAAATGTTATCCCAAAATGGGTATAAGCCCTTTAATATGACCTGTGAAACTTTTACATTCTTTATCATTTCCAAATCCAAAGTCACAATCGCCATACATTTTATCACCAAGTTTGTGTCGGGGGTGTATAGTCAATTTACCGTAAAAAGATGAACTATCAATTAGTTTTCTAAACTTAATTGTTTCAAATTCTGAAATATATACCTTGGTATAAACTTTTTGCCAACATTCATCAAAATCATCAATTGCCAGATCGTCATAACCAGGAAGCCTATCTCGGCATCCTAACAGGGCTACATAAAACATTTGATTAAGGCATATTATTGCCTCAATAGCATTGAAATGTCCGGAATTCGGTACAGCATAACAACAATTGTCAATGGAAAAAGTTGCAATCAAATTTATGCTGTCATCACTTCTGTTAATTTGCGCATCCCTAAGATAACGGGTATCCTTTGCCGTATACATAGCAAGCGCTTTTTTTATAATATCTTCTGATACGCTTTGGAACATTTGGGTCACCTTATAATGGGTACAAGGTCAATTTAATTTTTATGGTCGGGGCGACAGTTGCCTTGATGCACAACAATCAAAATCAAAAAATTTATTATTCAATAAATTTTTAAGATTTTTCTAATTGTTCATCTGCGTATTCGCTCGCGCGGCGTTTGCGCCGGCTACGCGCAACCCGTGACGATTGCGGTTCGTTTTACTCCCGCAATCTACTTGGTTTCGAACCTAGCATTGTTTCACAATGCG
>CAMYXE010000009.1 GCA_947303165.1 uncultured Pseudomonadota bacterium
CGAATGCTGGACAAGCATTTTAAAACATTGCTTACCGCTGTCATAGATGGACAATTACCACGTCTGTTTTGGAAAGTCGCAGATAAATTTAACATCGCGCTAAAAATTTGGAATGGCGATGATATAAGCGCGGTTTTATTACGCCTTAATGAATTAGAAAGTCAAATACGAACCAAGGGGATGCCGGCGGAAATTTTATTACGCGACTTCGCATTAAAGCTTGTGTTAAAAACATATAAAATGTCTATCAAACGGAGGAATTAAATATGTTGGCTTCGGTTTATGCACCAAAAGATTTTAAACGTTTGCGTGTAGTTGGTGATTTAGTTGCACGTTGTTTTGATTATATAACACCATATGTAAAAGTCGGAATTTCTACGGGTGAAATAGACAGAATGGTCGCGGATTTTTTACATCAAAATGGTGCACGTTCATCCGACCTTGGATACCAAGGATACCCTAAAAACATTTGCACATCGGTTAATGATGTTATTGTTCATGGAATTCCAAGTGACGATGTTATATTAAAAGATGGCGATATCGTCAATGTTGATTTAACCGCTGAATACAAAGGGTTTCACGGTGATTCTTCACGTATGTTTATGATTGGTAATGTTGCGCCACGTAATCGTGAATTGGTTCAAACTTGCCAAGATGCACTTAATGCCGCCATCGCAGTTTGTGCGCCCGGTGTTCCACTGTCGGAAATTGGGAAAACTATCGAAGCCGTTGTTAAACCACATGGATTTTCTATTTCGCGCGATTTCGTTGGGCATGGAATTGGCAAAGTAATGCATGACGATCCACAAATCTTTCACTTTTATGATAAAATGTGGGACAAGGTTAAAATGGTTCCTGGATTGGTATTCACAATTGAACCAATGATAAATACTGGACGTCCAGAATGTAAAATTGACCCAGATGGTTGGACGGCCCGCACTGTTGATGGTGGCTGGTCGGCCCAATGGGAACATACACTCGGGATAACCGAAGATGGTGTAACAATATTCACGGAAAAAATGGTGTAAAATCGCAAGAGATTATTATGGTAGATAAAGTCCAGGATTTATCATTACGCACAGGACACCGCAACAGATTGCGTCAGAATTTTTTGAATGACAAACTTGCGGATTATGAATTAGTTGAATTGTTATTAAGTTATGCTATTCCACGTCGGGATGTTCGGCCACTTGCGCGTATGTTGTACGCAAAATTTGGTGGTATATTTCCGATGTTGGCTGCACCAATCGAAGAGTTGTGTCGTATTCCAGGCATGGGGCAAAATACAGCGATATTTATCAAAGCGATTCAAAAAATTTTCCTTATCGGATATAAACAGGAAAGTTCCGATAAACCCATCTTTCATACCCAGGAACAATTTAATAATTATTGCAAATTGATGCTTGGTGGAAAATCTGTGGAAGAGATGCATATATTGTATCTAGATTCAGATTACAGATTGCTGGAAGACGAATTGCACAGTCATGGGACGGTAGATTGCACATCACTATACGAACGTGAAATTATTGGTCGCGCTATGACACTTGGTGCAAAATTTTTAATATTGGTTCATAACCACCCAAAGGCAGAAACATCATTTTCACGGCAAGATGTCGAGATAACAAATACTTTAAAAATGAAACTTGATACCATTGGTGTAATATTATCAGATCATTGTGTGGTGTCTGGTGGAATATTGTATTCTATGCGTGATTTAATGTTGTTAAAATAATATTATTCTGCTGTTTCCATTATATCATTTTGCGGTTCTTGTGATTCATCGGGAACATATTCAAATAAGTAATCAACATCTGGGGCCAAAGGCTCGTCAGTAGTAATTTCCGAAACAGGTCCCGAATCGTAAATATCAATGTCTTCATAAAAGAAATCTTTTATTCCTTTGGCCTGGCGCGCGACAAGCAAATCGTTAACTTCTTCCATTGGAACCGTAACCTCTTTGCACCCCATGCCCAATAAATCACCGCCATACATAACATTTAATATCGGTACGGTTGCAGACATGATTCCTAGAATTAACACAAGAACTTTGAAATTATTTTTGATATCGCGCTTTGCGCCACGTATCATAGATATGCCCCACATAAACACCATGACACCAGTTATTATCACCAAGACAATCCATGCATCTTTTAAGAAATTTTCAAAACCACGCATTAAACATGCAGGATCTTCTATTCTGATAAAACCATTGGAAATACCATGAACTTTGATACCTGCGTTTTGAAGTATGTCTATGATATACTCGTTACCATTCATGATGTCTTATTTCTTTGCTGCGGCATTCGTAAAGAACCCCGGAATTGTAAATTCTTCATCATTTGCGGCTATACCTGCCCAACCAAATAAATCACCCATTAACCCCGTATCATCACGTTTCATTTTTTTAAATGGCAATATGTTTTTTAATTTTCCAATCTTTCCCCGTTCAGAACTTTTCTTCTGTTGCGGCATTTTTGCCTGGGCATCGGCAAATTCACTTGCCAAATTTTCCAGGGTCGCATCAATTTCTGCATTACAATCTTCTGAACTTTCTTGGGGAACAGTTGATTCTAAATCTTGTTCAGGATGAACATCTTCACGTAATGGGGTAATTTTATCAAATAATTCTTCAAGGGCAATTTCCGATGATGGTGTAATAATATCATCTTTAATCATCTCGGAAATATCTTCGTTTTGAACATCTATTGTATCAGGCGATTCTTCTTCATTATCAACCTGCATATCAACCATTTCGATGTTTTCCACAACGTCTATTTGTTCTTCTGTTACGGACGCCTCCTCATCAGATTGTGATGATAAAACAGACAAAATCGGTGTCACTGTTTCTGTTGACGTTACTGATTCTATTGCCGTTTTTGCTTTCCGTGGTTTACGTGCAGGTTTAGCCACAATTTTTGGGGCCTCAGTAATTTTTTCAACAACATCTATCTCTTGAACCGATTCTGTATCAGTTTCGTCCGTTTCTGTCGCAATAAACGCTTCTGGAACCACATTCTGTTCAGATTCAACCACCGTGTCGACCACATTTGGCGATTCGTTTTTGGAAACGGCACTTGTGTTCACCGCCACAGCGTCATCTACGGGCACCCCAAATAATATTGTGTCTGAATCCAGGTTTAAAGTGCTTCTAACCTCGTCAAAAGCGGCACGAACATCGTTCACATCAAACACATCCGCACCTGATATATATACAATTTTCTTTTTCATCAGCCAATCCTACAAATATTTCGGGACAATTATATCACATTTTAGGGTTGAACGCATATAAAAAATATCTTAAAATGACGATATGTCGGATATCAAGGAGCAAATCTTTCAAGAATTGGCCAAATTGGAAGAAAACGCTGTGCGTTTACGCGCGACGGCGGTCAATGCTGGCAAACAAACCGACCTTGAGGTTGCTATTTTGACTGAACAGGTTCGAAATTTGCGCGCCAAGAATGCCCGTGCCACCGAATTAATCGATCAATCCGTTGGAATACTAAAGAAGTTACAATGAGTGTAGTTTCAATACCGATTGTTAATAAAAATTATCCCATGGGGTGCGAAGACGGCCAGGAAGGTCGCCTGATTGAACTTGGACAGATGGTTGACAAACGCGCACGTGAAATTCTTGATAAAATTGGACCACTGCCGGAAAATTCCTTGTTGGCAACATTGTGCATAGTTTTGGCTGATGAAATCCGTAGTCGCCCCGCCCCATCAATAACGGATGCAGATTTGCATGAAATATTGGCCCGTATACGTGAAATTAAAAACAGAATTGGTCAATAATTAGTGTTTTTTGGTTGTTATTTTTTTTAAAATGTTCTACATTTCATGTCGTTATGAGCAAAGAAATAGTCGAAAGAATAGATTCTCAGCAACTTGCAGACGCGCTTTCTACGCGTTATTTGTCTTATGCGGTAAGTACGATTGTATCGCGTGCTCTGCCCGATGTTCGTGACGGATTAAAGCCCGTTCATCGCCGTATTTTATATTCTATGTTGCGCCAAAAATTGTCCCCATCGGCCGCTTTTCGTAAATGTGCAACGGTTGTTGGCGATGTGTTGGGACATTACCATCCGCATGGCGATTCGTCTGTTTATGACGCTATGGTCCGTCTGGCCCAGGATTTTTCCGTTCGCTATCCCCTTATTGACGGTCAAGGAAACTTTGGAAACATTGACGGTGACCCCCAGGCGGCATATCGTTACACCGAATCAAAGATGACCGATGCCGCGATGCTAATTATGGAAGGCATTGACGAAGACAGTGTTGATATGATGCCGAACTTTGATGGCACGACGGTTGAACCGGTTGTTATGCCAGGTGCATTTCCGAATCTATTGGCAAATGGCGGCATGGGAATCGCGGTTGGTATGGCAACAAATATTCCTACACATAATGTGGCCGAGGTTTGTGATGCGCTCTGCTTGGTTGTTGATAAACCTGATGCCACGACCGCACAAATTATGCGCAAGATGGTTGGCCCGGATTTTCCAACTGGTGGTGTTTTAATTGATGATTTTGAAACGATTGTAAAAAACTATGAATCTGGCAAGGGTGCATTCCGTATTCGCGCGAAATATGAAATCGAAGAACTTGAACGCGGTGGGTACCAGGTTGTTATCACCGAAATTCCGTATGGAATTATAAAATCAAAAATGGTTGAACAAATCGGCGAAATGATTGATGCCAAGAAATTGCCACTGGTCGATGATATTTCCGATGAATCAACCACTGATGTCCGCATTGTCATAACCCCAAAAAGTCGCAATATTCCAGTGGACAAGATGATGGCGCACTTGTTCGCAATGACGGATTTGGAATATAAATTCAATATGAATTTCAATGTGATCGATTCCAATGGTGCGCCGCGCGTTATGGGGATTCGTGACGTATTGTGCGAATTTATCGCGCACCAAAAGAACGTGTTATTGCGCCGAACAAAATGGCGTTTGGTTAATATTGATAAGCGACTTGAAATTTTGGGCGGTTTATTGATTGTATATCTTAACCTTGACCGCGTTATTGAAATTATCAGAACCGAGGACGACCCAAAGGCCGTTTTGATGGATGAATTCAAACTGACAGAAATTCAGGTTGAATCTATATTGAACACTCGTCTGCGCGCATTGCGCAAATTGGAAGAAATGGAAATAAAACGCGAAGATAAAAATCTGCGCGAAGAAAGGAAACAATTAATTGCTCTGCTTGGCGACGAAGAAATACAAAATAATCAAATCAAGGCGTGGTTTGCAGACATAAAAAAACAATATGACAAAAAGACCGCTCTTGGTCGTCGTCGCACAACTTGGGCGGCACAAACCGAAGAAATTGTGGTTAATACCGATGACTTTATTGAAAAAGAACCTTTGACAATAATCCTTTCAACAATGGGTTGGATACGCGCCGCCAAGGGACACATGGATTTGAATTCATTGGATTTGAAATTTAAGGAAGGTGACGAATTACAATTCGCATTCCATGCAATGTCCAACGACAAGATTAATTTATTCGGTTCATCGGGGCGCATGTTTACATTGGCCGCCAACGAATTACCATCTGCACGTGGCTTTGGCGAATCTGTGCGTATGATGGCGGATATCGGTGCCGAAGAAAATATCGTTTGTGCCTTCGTGTTGGATACAAACGCGAAATATTTGGTTGTGTCCCGTCATGGAAACGGCTTTATTGTTGCGGGTGAAAATTGCGTTGCACAAACACGCACCGGTAAACAGATTATGAATGTCGACGACAAGAATATGGCCACGTTCTGTGTGCGTACCGATGGCGATACGGTTGCAATGTCTGGTTCAAACGATAAATTATTAATATTCCCTGCCGCTGAGATTCCAGAGATGATTCGTGGCAAGGGCGTGATACTACAAAAATACAATGCAGAACGCACATATGTTTTGGACGTAATGTTCTTTAATGCGGCGGATGGTTTTGGTTGGACAACGGGCCGTGGCACGACAAAACTGGACGATTGGAAACCATGGTTTGGCAAACGCGCATCCCAGGGGCATACTATTCCCGTTGGGTTCCCACGCAGTGGTAAATTCGGGAAATAATCAATTATTTGTATGAATAAAAACAAACGGGGCGAACGGCCCCGTTTATCAATACCATTAAAACACAACTGTTTAGTGTGGCATTTTTGATTCTGTCATTTCGACATGCTTACGAAGCTTTGGGTCATATTTACGACGTTTCACCTTGCCCGTTGCGGTTTTGGTGTTCTTTTTAACCGTATAGTAAGTCCCCGTTTCTTTGTTCATAAGACGGATAATTTCTTTGCTGCCTTTCTTAGATGCCATTTTATTTGCCTTTTTTATTTGTACTGCACGGGATTTTAGGTTATTTTTTACTGGAAATCAAGTCTTTTTTATCATAATATAGTTTGCGCATATTTATGGGCCCGTGGCGAAATTGGTAGACGCGCTGGATTTAGGTTCCAGTGGGGCAACCTGTGGGGGTTCAAATCCCCCCGGGCCCACCAAATTTTTCCAAAAACGGTATGCATTTTTTACTTCACATTTTTGTTTTTAATATATAAACCCGTATGATATAATTTATTCAAAGGATTCGTCATGGCAAATAAAAATTATGAAATAGAAAATGCTTTACAAATAATTGAGTTATTAGAAAAGTATATTCATGCAGAAAACGAACCAGAACAAAATGAAATTTTACAAAAATTACGCAATACAAACAGGGACGCATATAAACTAATTACAAAGCAAAATTATAATCCCAAAGCATTAATTACCAAATTAAAAAAGGCAATAAAACTAGATGAATATAGGCCTAAAAATTTGTCTATTATATCATTTGCCGTGAATGAAGATTTAGATTACACACATGGTGATTTCGATACGTTTGACCCAAAATTGAGTCATATGTTCAAAAATAATGCAGCACCAGATACAATCAGAGAGCGCTTTGAACAAGGAATCAAAAATATAAATTTATTAGCAAAACAATTTACTTAAATTGGCACGCGATTCAAACTCAGATACCGCACAAGATGCATATAGAAAATTATTTAATGCCTTGATTAAAGATTTTTCCAAAGAATATGATTGTAAAATACAATTTGATGTTGTCAGAGATTGGGACGAATTACCTGACATGTTTAAAACGCAAAAAAAGTGGATAGTTTCTGATGCTATTACCACTGGACTACATATACAATGCACTGGGTATATAACCAACAGCAACATGTCCGAAGAAGAAAAAAACAAACTACGCGAAGAATATGAAAAAAATTTAGCAAAAAATAACCTAGATAATTCCAAAATTTCTGCAATATACATTAATATAGAAGCTATTAGAAAACTTTATCCTGACCCAACAGATTTTTTCTATCATACTCTCGAGAGTTTTGTACACGAAATGCATCATGCATTGGATTATCAAAATACACGACAGGGTGCACTGGGTTCACAAATCGAGCATATTGACAGACTAACATATGTCGATGCATCCGAAAACTTTAATGATAATCGTGCTTCTGCAACAGAACGTAGCTCAGACAAAATAGGCGAAACCATAATAAAAAAATTAAAGAAATCTCGGTTATTTTAGGTGCTTTAACCCGTTTCATTAAATCAACCAAATCTTGTTTATTTTCTGCTAAGATAGTGCAAGCGGTCAGTAACAGAAAAACATATCATATAAACCTATCGTTTTATATGTTGGGAATGCAACATATGAATTTGTTGGGTGTCTTCAATATATTTATAAACCTTGCCCATGAATTCGTTTCCATTCACAACCATCTTCATAAATATATTACGTGTGTTATCATCATTAATATCATTCAAAACCAAATCTTCAATTGGTGGCATCGGTTTGAATCCATTATCTTGATCAAATGAATTTCTTATCCCATTAATCAGAACATTATGTGCCAGCAACGCTAACAATTGACCATCATTGGTTGCACCATATTCAGGATCAAAATGTGCATCGTTATGTTCATCGCCTGAAATCTTGTTTGGACCTGTTGTTTCATTTGGATATTTAAACCGCTGTTTAACAACGAAAGTATTGCCATTACGCCCACCTAGGAACATTGGTGGCATATTCCATTTCCAATCTGGGCTACCCTCATTGAACATGATTACTTCTTTTGTGCAATTTTCTTTGATGTATTTATATATCCAATTATTTGGCATATCAACAATATGATCATACGCAGATGTAAAACCGATAAATTGAAATTTTGATTGCCCCAATGCACAAGACGGCGCAAAAGCAACAACCAGTACTTGTGACATTACACGACGAATTTCATTAGGGGTATAACCCAATTCACGCATAGTATCCGTCATTTTTTGTTCCATAACATGCATAACATGCGCACCATGACACAAACAAATAAAATTTATCCCGCGCGCACGGCGCAACGCAGTATCAATCGGTAAACGCATACCATTCTCATTAGTGATTCGCGGTAACAGAATCTTATTAAACATTTCGTATGGGTATTCCGGCGAGAAATCTTCGTACGGTTGCGAATGTGCAACAACTGCTCCTACCGTAGATAGAATCTCAGGGAAAGGAAAATTCAATTGTTCCATAAATTGCCAAATTTTGTCTAGCAACCGAGATATTATCTCTTCGCTATCGCCATCATAAACAAATTGTATTTTGCTAACCGCTTTTGAATCTCCATTAACCAAAAATGGCAAAACTTTACGACGAAAAACATTATCAAGATTTTTTTCTGTCATATAAATAGCCGAAGACATATTGTGTCTGGGCAAAACATCATTACCTTCCTTGCTAAACGCGACTAACCGTTCAGGTCGATTTTCTGCAATAGTTAATGAATCGTACATAACAACATAGTTTGGGACAGGCCAAAGATCTCTCAACACCTCGTATTCAACCATCGCGCCAAGGCGTGTTGCACGTTGCTCGTTAACTATACCATTGCCACCAATGTAAACCGTACATACTTGGTCACCTGGTATAGAATCAACCTGTTCTAAATCATTGAACGGTGCAGGAACAAATTGATAAATTCTAAAATCTTCAACCATGCTCTTTTAATACACTGGATAATTCCGCAACGGGCCTTCTGGACGTGATAGGCCAGATTTCACACCACACGCCCCCAACATCAAAACACATAACAAAAGCAATATTACCTTTTTCATACTTTAAATTATATCATACAACAGCCCTAAGTCAAATTTTGGCTGCGTATCGATCCCAGTTTGCGCATTACTTGACAAAATAAAAGAAATATATACAATTTATTTCGAAAAGTGGGCGCACGAAACAAAGGATTAACTATATGGAATCAACTAAAAAACAGAAAAAGAAAACAAGGCGGGCATCACAATACCAACTGAGTCTAATAAGGCTTCTGGAATATATTGACACGGCACCATCGGCATCCAGGTCACATCAGAAAGAACCGATTGATGATGAAAATGATAGATTGGTATACACATGGCAAGTTGGCGATTATCAAATTGATTCCTCTCTTCGTATCGTTGGGGAAATTTTACCAGATGATAAAGTGTTACCAAAATTCTCTCTCCGCAAGAAAGATCTCCATATAGTTTTTGAACATTGTAAGAAACGACAAAGTGAATTGTTGAAACAACTGAAAAGTCAAAAGAAAAAATAAAAATCCGCCAATATGGTGGATTTTTATTATACTAGTAATAATCACATTGAAAATTTAGTCTAATTTCTGTGTCACTTCGTCAATCCAACTAAAATAATTTTGCGAACCGCGCTTAATATCGATTGCGATAATTTCTGGAACATCATAAGAATGCATTGATTTAATCTTGGATTCTAATGCGTCATATAAATTCCATGTGGTTTTAAACAGCACCAAGATTTCAGGTTCATGTTGCACTTTGCCACGCCATGTATAATGACTGGCGATATTTATTACCTGAGCGCAGGCGGCAAATTTGTTTTCCAAAACGGCATTTATGACCGCTGTTGCATCCGCCTCGCCGGCAAAAGTAGTTAATACGATACAATATTTTTCCATATGCTTATTCCTTTATTGTCATATACCACTATTTTACCCAACTGTAAAACCGGTGTCAAAAAATTGATATTATCTATATCTTTTCAGCATCCAATAATATCCTGCACCGATTAATAGGTTGCAAAAAATAAGCACAACCATTGCAAACCAAACCGACGAAACATCTGCAACCACACCAACCACCCAGTAAACAACCGCCGACAAAATTCCCCCCATTAATGAAACTATCGAACCCATCGTGGCACGCTGTTTGGGTGATAATTCTTTTTGTAACAGTGCCGATTCCGCCGTCCTACATGTGCCCCAGAGCAGATTTGTCCCCGATTGTATAAACGGGGTCGCAAAATTATTTAACACTACCGCAATAGCCTTGATTATTGTCATGCCAAGCGTAGATGCCACCAAAATTCTATAGAAACCAAACTTGCGGAAATATGGCGCAATAGAATAACTAATTGCCCCACATGTCTGTTTTATAATACGCGCCACATTAACCATCCATGTTGGAATCAGCATATTAAAATACACACCCTCAAGTCTGTATGCAGAAAAGCTAACCGCATGATTTAGCATCTGGATTGTTGCCAATATACGTAATTTCTTGTTATTTACAAATGCCTTGATTGCAATCATGAAATGTTTAAACGAAGTGCATTCTGTCACAGTATGTTTTTTAGGTTCAACAAACCGCAAAGAAATCAAAATCGGAACAATACCGAATATCACCGAAACCCACGCCAAAACATTTAAAGAATAAAAATATGTGATTACCGCAGCAACCAAAGCACCAGTTCCCAATCCAATTTGTCCAAAGGTTTTGCTGCGTGCATATACAATATCGTATTTATCTGATTTGCGTAATTCTTCCATCGTTTCATACATCAATGCGTCATCTGTACCAGATGCAAATGCATCGGAAAAGGCCCATGCTACCGCGCCCAAAATTAATAAATATTTATATCCGAAACTTCCAGCCATGGCAAACATTAAAAACGCAATCAATCCCAAAACAGATGATAGAACCAGTGTTTT
>CAMYXE010000010.1 GCA_947303165.1 uncultured Pseudomonadota bacterium
GATTATTGAATCACATGGGTGTAAATACAGGTCACCTGTGTCATATAATGTGTATAATTGCGGTTACCCAACACACGTCGCAGATGCATTGTGTGAAATGTTTCAATCAGATACGGTTTACAATACGCGTGTATTTGATGAAAAGTTGCCAGGCGCATTAAACGCTATATACCAAGACCCACGATATATGTTATTTTATATAACCGAGCGTGATTTATCACATGGTCGTGATAAAACCCAATTGAACAATGCGGGTATTATTTGTGATGATTTTCGATTAATAAACTATTCCCCAAAGGTTGAGATTCTTAAAAAATATAAAATTAATTTATGCTTTGATGATGCGCCACATGTTGTCGCGGGATGTTTGGAAAATAATATTGATGTTGTTATGATATCTAATGATGATACGGCATATAATCACCACCTGCGGTCACAAGTCGAACATTACCCTAACCTGATGATGGCGTTAAAAAAACGCGGCCTGGCAAAATAAATTATGATTAAACTGGTGCATTTCCACTGTTTCCACCCAGGTATTTATCCCATTCTGCGAAAAATTCATCGGTGGTTAAATCTAATTTTGGCTGGGGCTTGGTTTCGGGGGCGACTTCTCGGACGGGAAATTTTTGTGCGGCATTTCTTATAACCCTTGCGGTAAGTTCATTGCGACGCACTGGATCAAGCCTTGGCACATTCACTTTCCTTAATACATGATTCATCAAAAACAATGGGCCTTCGGCCTGTCTTAACTTAGGTGCATCAAACTCTGTCATTTTTGTATTATTTCCCAAAAAACTTATACCAACACTGTCCAGTTCAGGAATATAAATTTTTTCCAAATCGGTATTTTCATACAAAAAGAATCCATAAAGAACATACTTTAATTTAGGCAAACTTAATTCCCGCAACCCCTTATTAGACATTAAAAAATTATCACCAACTGTTTTTAAGTTCGGAGCATAGAAACGTTTTATTTTTTCATTATTAACCACAAAATTACGACCCGTGTGTGTTAAAGCCGGTAACACTAATTCGGTTAATTCCAGATTTTCACGCAAAAAATCATCACTGACACTTTTTAACCGCGGCAAATTAATTGATTTCAATATTTGATTATTGCCCAAAAAGCCGAAACCGTCCACTTTTTCCAACGACGGCAAATCTAGTGTTTCTATGTTATGATTAGACCGTAAAAATTCGTCACCAACCGTTTGCAATTTTGGTGCATTTAATTTTGTCAGTTTCTCGTTATGACATAGGAAAGAATTCCCCACCGTTTCCAATTCTGGCAAGTCTAATTCCGTTAATTCTGTATTCTGATTTAAAAATCCATTACCAACATGTTGTAATTTTGGCGCATCAAATTTTTCTAAATTTGTGGCGGTATTTAAAGACCAACTTCCAAGCTCACGAAGTTTTGGTGCATTAAATTCGGTTAATTCTTCCGCACCGTTTAAAAAGCATTTACCCGCGGTTTCTAAATCTGGCAATTCTATCTTCTTGATTGTTTCATTTCGGTCAAGAAAATTATCACCAACCTTGCGCACCTCCACCAAATTTAAACCACGTATTTTCCCATCAATAGTATGCGCAACCTGAACACCATCGGCATAAAATATTTTCTCATTTTTATATACTGGATTATTTTCTATACGAACATTTTTTCCTTCCAATAATTTTTTTAACACCTCGTATGTTGAATCATTGGGTTTATTTGCCGGATTTAGAAGTTTCTTTTCCTGGGCATCCCAAATAAAATAATCTATCATATATTGGCAATTTGGATTCAATCTTGTAATATCACTGCCTTTAGAATAATAGTCTGCGCCAAAATATGTGTTTTCAACTTCGTAATTATAACGCAAGTATTGATCATGAATTACGTGATAGTTACTTGGTATTTCGGCATTGGTTGTGCCAAATTCAACATTAAAAAATTTCTTTAATGAATTGGTAAGCCCAGGGATTATATTATCTGGATTATTATTAAATGTTGCGTCGGGATTCTGTTTTTTTACACTGTGATTATACCTGTTTTTAATAGATATATATCCGCCGTTTTTCGATATTTGAATAGATATAACCGATGTGCCATATTCATCTTGGCGTTCCGGATGTTCAGATGGCTTTATATTTTCGGCCCCGCGACGCACCGCATTGATTATATAGTTATTTATATGTCGCGTAGGATCACGAAACGTGCACAATTCTTCATGGGGACGAAAATATTTTTTTATTGCGTTTTTATCTTCTTCGGTTTCAACAACATATGCATCATACCCCGCCAAATCAAGCAATTCTATTGGGGTTAAATTGGTCTCGTATTCTGATACAATCGGTTTTAGATACTTTTCACGTAAACCATCAACAAGTGCACCAACATCATCGGCATTACGACCGGCAAATTCTAAAATATGAACAATGTTCGGAATGGTATCCAGATGCTTGTCGCGTATAAGCTTTGCGACGGCTTCGCCATTCTGCTTTTTTAGTTTTTTAAAAACCGCTTCTGTATCTATTTGCAATGTTTCCCCGTATTTGTCGTATATTATACCATAAATACGTGGATTTTATAAGCAAAAACACTATACAGAATATTTTTCAAACACGCGGTTTAACTGATTATGCACCTGGATAATGGTGGCGCATTTTGCCATATGTTTAACCGATGCCGCACCAATGTATGTGCAACACGATGCTATTCCACCGGTGATATCTTGCAAGATCTTATCCAGCGCACCAGTATATGGTATCAACAATTCGCGCCCTTCGGATGTTTTATAGTTTGACATTCCGCCCGCAAATTTATTATTCGCATATTCAGACGACATGCCATAATACGCCTTGAATTGTTTAGTTTGAATAACGGGCGCACCATCAACAATTTCATTGGTTTCATAATGCTTTTCAATTATATCACCTTCGGCTTCGTCAGTGCCGGCAAACATTCCGCCCGCCATAACAAAATCCGCATTAAGGCACAATGCCTTGCATATATCGCCAATATCAACAATGCCACCGTCGGCGCAAATATGCCCATTAACCGAATGCGCAATATCGGCACATTCTAAAATCAACGATACCATCGGTGTCCCACAGCCCGTCTGTTTCCGCGTCAGACATGCGGAACCAGACCCGATACCACATTTGATAATATCGGCATAATCAAGCAATTTAAGACATATATCTCCACTGGCAATATTGCCCGCCATAATAACACTATCGGGAAATTCGGTGCGAACACGTTCCAATACATCCAATGCCTTTTGAATATAGAAATTCGGTGCATCAATACAAATATTACGTGGTGATTTCCAATTATATTTTGATTCCAGGTCTTTTAATTTTTGTATCTCGGCATCAGTATTCTTTAACCCAATACTGATAAATAGATTATCAATCGATATGTCCTCTTTATGGCATGATTCAAAAAATGCACCTATTTCATCGGGCGTATAATGTTTATGAATTGTTGCGAACATACCGCGTGCCAATAATTTCTTTGCTACGACAAAATTACCGACCGTTGCCATATTTGCATTGAATACGCCAAGGCCAGTTCTCGTTTGCCCATGCTTGAATTTAAACACACGTTGCAGGTTTACATCCTTGCGTGAGTTTAAGTTTATCCCCATTTTTGGGCGTATTAAAATATCAGAATAATCAAGGTATGTTTCAGATAATAACTGTGTCATATAATTCCCCTTTGCCAAGGCAATTATAGACAATGAACGACACATGTTTCAAGGGGATTATTATGTGAACAGATTAATGGAATTTGCCGTGGACACGCGCCTTGATTATTGTTCCGACGAACGGATCATCTATGCCAGACACAAACAATTTCTTTCCAAACTTCTTTGCATATTCAATGCTGCGTTTGTGCAAAACCTGGCCTTTGCCTTTATTGCTACGCAGAATATCTAGCATTTTTGTATATGACAATTCACTAAATAGGTGCGCATCGGGATTTTCATTAGGATTTTTGTCATAAATTCCGCCACCATCTTTAAAGAACCAACAGAAATCCGCCACCATAACCGTCGCGATAAAAACCGCCGAAATATCAGATCCCTCACGCCCCAGTGTGGTATAATTTTCATATTTATCTATTCCCTGGAAACCAGCAACGATTGGAATACCGTTTAATGGGCTTACATACGTCATTTCTATTCTTTTAATTGTTGCATTTCCAAACTTGTCGTTTGTTAGAATTCCAAATTGTTGCGCATTATAGCTATATGCAGGGACACCAATATCATTTAAACGCATTGACAATAATGCCGCGGATTGCATTTCGCCAGTAGCCAGTAATGCATCCAATTCACGTTTGTTTGGATTTCTTGCAGTTCTGTGCGCCAGCCCGTCCAATTGGTTTGTGGTCTTACCCATGGCCGATACAACAATAGCCTTGACTTCATATTCCTGGGATAAAGTTTTCACAAAGTCCGCAACCCGACAAATTGCATTTTCATCAGAAAGAACTGAACCACCAAATTTCAGAACAACAGATTTATATTCAATCATATCAAACGCCTCTAATACACTATTTATCAACGGGATTATAGCCAACAAACCGCAATTTTCAAGGAATTATTAAATAAACTAACCAATATTTGCATGCAACAAATATATTGACAATGTTTTATTTTGTGTTATATTATTTTCCAAAAGGTATTACTATGAACTTAAAAACCAAATTGGGATTAATGTTAGGAAAATTTCCAGAACTGGCGCAATTTGCCGGGCTGGTTCCGCATGTTCAGCATAAAATCCCCCAGGTATCAGACGAATTACACGAAAAATTCCAGGAATACTCGGAATCTGCCATGTCAGCCGATCAAACATGGCGTCAAATGGTAAAACAATATTGTGGTATCAAAAAGACATATACATATACCGAACTTGATAAAGCCTATGCGGAACATCCAGATTTTGCAGCCGCATACGAGTTGCGCCAAAAAACAGCCGCAGAATTACAAGACCTGTGTCGAAAACACCCAGAATTATGGCGACCTGGTCATGACATTGAATGGTTTTATGATACCGAGGCCCTTAAAAACCGTATACTTGAAATCGTCGATGCCGAATCCGACTATCTGAAACAATTGGAAAATCGGGCACATGAACTGTTAGAACTAATTCAAACACATAACGAAGATTCAAAAAAGGCCATTGAAGCGCTGAATGAAATATATTTTGTTAAAGCATTGGTCGAAGACATAGAAAAAACCATTGGCGACAAAGTCTGCAAAGAATGGTGGGACGCAATCCCAGAAGTGATAAAACATACATATGCCAAGTCAATGGATGATGCGATGATATGTGCACTGGCAACAAATGACAAGCTGGCTGATTATGTGTTAAATTTTGAAACGTGGTCACATAACCTTAACGCACAGAAAAGGTTCGTAAAATTACTGCAACAAACATTGAATAAACGTGTATTTGGATTGGAACAATCATTGAAATGCGCCGTTGCCACCAACAAAAATTTTGATGTGAATGGTGCATATTATTCGGGCGCAAATAAAATCGCGATTGGTTCCACACGTTTCAAAAAGGGTCTAGATGCATTAATTGGAACAATAAAACATGAATACCTTGGGCATTACATTGATGACGTGGCGGTAAATTATGGAATCCAGGGTAAATCAATGGCCAATTTTATTGCACAAGAATTTGGCGGGTTAAATTCACATGGTAACAGAGAAAAATATTTCTATGTTTTGCGATCACCATTACTTAAAACACACTATGATATTAATGACATTACCGAAGATATATCGAAACCCTTGGACGACAACACAAATAACGCATTAAGCCCTCTCTATGCTAAAGGTTGGGAACTAATTCAAGAATTAGACATTTTTGAATACAGGGCATACCGCAACAGATTTGACGAACAATCGGCATGGTTGCTTAGTGATGCGTACGATGTGGCAAATAAAGTTATCGAATATCGTCGGACCCATGGGTTACCCATCATTGAAAAAGCAAAATAAACAAAGATCACCAAATGAGTGTTTTTCACCGCACAGATAAACAGGATTTAAAAGCATCGAATATAAATTTTTGGAACTTGTGACATGAACGACAAAGAATTATCTATTATTATTCCCGCATATAATGCCCAACAATATATTACGCGTTGTGTGGACAGCATTATGTGGCAAAAGGGCGCAGACAAGTGCGAAATTATTATTGTCGACGATGGATCAACCGATAAAACACCGAAAATGTTAGATTTCATCGCAACCAAATATAAAAACATTCGTATTATACATCAGAAACATGCCGGCGTTTCTGTCGCACGCAATAGGGGCATCGAAGAATCACATGGGAAATATGTGACCTTTGTCGATGCCGATGATATGGTGGGATTAAAACTATCCGCGTTTAATAAATATTTTAATGAATATTCAGTTTTAAAAATTGGTGAATTGGATACCTTCTTTACCCTAACATTAGATACCATAAAACCTAAACAAAGCGATTTTGACGATGGGTATTTTGTTAATCTGCTACGTGTTGCGCACAATACAGACGCAGATGTTGTTTTAGGCGGCCACATCATCATAAATTATAGCGAAATGGCCAGACGTACCTATGGTTCGGAAACCGTTCGTGGGCCAGACGCCAAATACGAACTGCTAGTCGAGACTCACATGCGCGAAAATGCAAACTTTGCCCTGTATACCCGCGAAATGTTGGATGCACACAATCTGCGTTTCATGGCAAATATGGATTTAGATGAAGATATATTGTTCTGTATGTTGGCGGTATTATATTCACAAAAAGTAGCAACCGCACCTGATGTGACATATTTTTATAATCGTCATAGTGAGACATTGTCCAATATATCTAATGAATATGTGTGGCAAACTAAATATAAGCTTGCACAACGTAAAAAGTTCTCTGTCTTGTTAAATGAAATTGCGCAGATGCCACAATATATGACCAAGGGTGTTTTTGGATATTGGGCTCCGTTTTATATCGATGCCGCTAATATCAGGGGCATAAATCAAAATTGTCACACTTGCACCAAAGCTGATTGTACTGATTGTTCCGTGGTAAATCCTGTTTTGGCGCGCTGTAAACAAGACGTAGAAAAATATTTTTAAAACAAAAACCACCCAAATGGGTGGTTTTAAAATATCTGGTGCGAGCAAAGGGGCTCGAACCCTCGACCTCAACCTTGGCAAGGTTGCGCTCTAGCCAACTGAGCTACGCTCGCATTGCGTGGAACATTTTTACATACTAAAAAACATTTTGCAAGAAAAAAATATACGCGATAAAAAATGCCCCATTTGGGGCATTTAAATTATTATGAATGTGCGCCTTGTTGTTTCTGGGAATATTGACTTGCCAATTCCCATGGCATAGCCTTGTTTTGAAGTGCATCCTTAATCATTTTTAAATCGCCCGGATTGTCGGCCAAATGATTGGCCAATATCTGACCAATATCCTCCAGTGTTTTATCATCTCTTGGCCCAGATATATATTTTGCCTTTAACGCCTCTAAATCTTTGCGTTGTTCTGGTTCCACGTGCGTTTCAATAATCTGTACAACTGTTACTAATCGCATCAATTTTTCTGCGCCGATTTCGCCCGCAATTTCTGGATGTTCCTTGATTATCTCCTTTACAATTGCCTTTATATCTTCCTCTACAACTAAATCATTAATTTTGGTTTTTGCAAGTCCAATTACTGCTATACTTAATAATAAGCAGCCTGTGCCCCACACAAGATCATATATATGTTCATCCCCATATGCAACCCCTACGTAAAAACGTGTCAACGAGACGCCCCCGGCTAATAGCAGAGTACCCGCAGTAATTCCCCAATAAAATAAATTCATATTGCCATGTACAAGTTTCGGTTTTGCTCTATCTATCATGTCCCTAACCCCTTTTTCAGGATTTGTCGCACCATCTTTTTGTCTTAGTTTTTTAAGTGCGTCTTGCAACTGGGTATAATCTATTGGCATATTTGTACTCCTTGTCTTTTTATACTTGGAATTATACCACAAAACTGGCGCACAAGCAAGTTAAAACCAGCTAAAAAACCGCCGTTTGCCCGGCGGTTTTTATAATCATGATTTCGTTTTAAAACCATTTCCATGGTTGCAACAATTTTAACATGCTCATCGCCGTGCGTTTGTCTGCAAATGCGTGGCCACAACGTGGGCATACGATAAACGGTGCGATTGTTGCCTTGTATTTCTTGCGTATCATTGTCCAGATATACAATCCCGCCGCCCATGCCGCGATTACCAAACCCCATGCGACATAGCCAAAGTATTTATTCACGGTACGGGTTAAAATCTGAACCACGCCAACATTAGATTTTTCCAAATCGTTATAGATTTTTACCGCCACCGGCCAACTGGACGGGCGCCATGGATAAACGTGTTTGATTCCATAATTAGTTAACAACGTTGTCCCCAAACCACCGGAACTTTTATCCAGTTGATTTTTAATGGCCTCGTCTATCATTTTATCAATTTCGATTTTTGATACCTTGACCAATTCTTTTTCAACATTATCCAATTTTTCATTTACCATTTTGGCGACATTATCAACCTTGTCAATTCCGGCATTCGCCTTGTCGATTGTGTTATCGGCCTTGGCCACAACATTATCAACCGCATCTGTTTTAATACCAAACTTGTTCGCCAAACCGGTTAGGCCTTTGACCCCAGACGTTGTTTCCTTGGCTTTGGCCGTGGTATCTTTGGCCTTGGCGGTTGTATCGGTCACTTTATCAACCTGTTTTTCAACAATCTTGACCTTTTGAATTGCGATATTTACCGGCTTTTCTAAATTGATTGCATCCTTGATTCCGGCCAATAATCTTTCATACTGTTCAACAATATTGCGTTGCAAATCAAAGAACATTGACACAACAATGGACTTTTTAATTGGCCCCGAATAATGCGCCTTGACATACAATGGGAACCATGCGACAAACGCCAACCATATCACAGATACGATTATGAAAATGCGTTTAGCATGCGTGATAACAGATGTTTTTTTTGCAACAGTTTTCGCGCCACCGCGGTCAATTACTTCGATTTCTTTTTTCTTTGCCATGTTGAATCCCCCTTGGTTGATGTTTTGATTCTTTAACATTTGCAAAATAAAATCAACGATTAGTTTTCACCAGTGTAATTTTTTATAAATTCGGCTTTGAATTCTTGGAATTTGCCCTGCTCTATGGATTCACGAATACCGCGCATCAGGTCTTGATAGAACCACAAATTATGTTGCGTTAATAATGTTGCACCCAAAATTTCGTTGCACTTTATCAAATGATGAATATATGCGCGCGAAAGTTTACATGCCGGGCAACCACATTTGTCATCCAGTGGCATTTCGTCTTCGCGGTATTTTGCATTACGCATATTCATTGTACCATGGCGAGTGAACGCCATTGCTGTGCGACCTGCGCGGGTTGGCATAACACAATCGAACATATCAACGCCACGTTCCACCGCACCCAAAATATCCAGTGGTGTTCCAACACCCATTAAATAACGTGGCCGGTCATTTGGCAACATCGGCGTGACGGTTGCAATCATATCAAACATAACCCCTTGCGGTTCACCAACCGCCAAACCGCCAATCGCATATCCATCAAAACCAATTGCGGTTAATTCACGTGCCGATTTTTCACGCAGATCTGGGAAATCTGCGCCCTGGACAATTCCAAATATTCCATAACCCGGTCGGTCAACAAATGCATCTTTGCTGCGGCGCGCCCAACGGGTCACCATATCAACGTTCTTTTCCGCACGTTTTCTATCGGTTGGCAAATGCAGGCATTCATCCAAAACCATTGTGATATTGGAATCTAGTTGGTGTTGAATATGCACAGAATCTTCGGGACGCAAGAAGTGTTTAATTCCGCCATCAATATGCGAAGTAAATTCTACACCCTCTTCTTTCATCTTTACCAAATTGGAAAGCGACATAACCTGGAAACCACCGCTGTCGGTTAAAATCGGACCATGCCATCCACCGAATTTATGCAGGCCGCCCATTTTCTCTACCAAATTGCCACCGGGGCGCATCATCAAATGGTATGTGTTTCCCAAAATAACTTCTGTTCCAGTTGCGGCAACTTGTTCCATGGTAAGCGCCTTGACCGTGGCCGCCGTTCCAACCGCCATAAATGCCGGCGTCTGAAACGTTCCATGCGCGGTTTCCACCGACCCGCGCCGCGCATTTCCATCCGTTGCAATCAAATTAAATTTTAACGACATTTGTATTTCCTATTTAAAATTATCGTGCCATATTTGTTCCACGTTGCAATCAAATTTTGGACCGTGTGTAATAATCGACATCGGCCCGTCAAAATACCCACGTATATTTTTAGCGACGTCTTCAACCGTTATAGAATCCGCAATTTGCCAATTTTTGTACATATCGGACAACACATTATAATGCAGCCAATCCGACACTAATTGATTGCAACGCATTGTATTCCTTTCCAAGAAATCTGCACGACCAAGTTTATTTTGATTTGTATATTGTTGCAATTTCTCCGCCGTCAATGAATTGGTGGTATATAATTCGTGGGCTGTATGTGCAATCAAAGACATTATTCGCGTAACATTTTCTGGCGATGTTTCTGTTGAAATTCGTTCTAAATCCGTTTTGTCATC
>CAMYXE010000011.1 GCA_947303165.1 uncultured Pseudomonadota bacterium
ATTTGTACTTATTCGAACTTCGCGGTCGCTCGTTCTTATATACAAATTTTGAACCGGCAACTATCATTGCGGGTCACAAACCAATAACCCCAGAACAAATTAAATAAAAATCGCGCCATTTTTGGCGCGACTTTCATTTAACTGGTTGCGGGGGATGGATTTGAACCACCGACCTTCAGGTTATGAGCCTGACGAGCTACCGGACTGCTCTACCCCGCGATAAACGGCAATAATTATATCTTATATTTCGCTGTTGTCAAATAAAAAACCAAATATTTGCGTGTTTTTTACTGTTTTTACCGTATTTTTCGGGATATTGTTGGGTATGACTATTATACTATGCTTGAAATATGTTTTTTTTACTGGTAAACTTGGTATTGTTTAACAGAACTATTTGTAATGGCTGAAAAAACACGAAAAAATCTTTGGGAATCTATTCAGAAAATATCGGTAATTCAATGGATTATCGCGTTTGTCTTTGCGATATTAACGTGGTTTGTGTTTTTTACTTGTCGCAAATAGATAAAAAATTATCAGATATTTAAACAATTTCGCAGAAAACCGGCGATATTTGTGTTATGGCATGGGCGCAGTTTTATGTTTCCACCAATGGGGGTGCTTGGGGGATTGCGTGCATATATTGTTGCGTCAGAACTTACCGATGGCCATATTATGGCAAAATTACAGCGTTTATTTGGAATGCATGCAATTTATGGCAGTTCCAGTCAAAGTCCGGTTTCTGTGTTGCGTAAAGGAGTCAGCATGTTGCGGCGTGGTGACCATGCGATGTGTATTTCGCCAGATGGTCCAAAAGGGCCGTCTATGAGGTTGCAAGATGGGGCATTATACTTTGCAAAAATGACTGGTGCGCCAATTATTCCAGTGTGTTTTTCTACAAATCATCCGTGTTTTCAAAATCGGTGGGACAGGTATTTATTAGTATATCCTTTTTCAAAAATAAAGTGTGAAATAGGGGAACCGATATACATTAGTTCAAAAATATCACAAGGCGATTTCGAAAAAAAACGTCTGGAAATTGAAAATATAATGGTAAATCAATTACGCAGATTAGATTCAGAATTTAATTTATATGTTGTGGAGCAAGACTTGGTTGCGAGTAAATTTAACGCATTGAAACATGCGGGCAAAGATACAAGAATGAAAAAGAGATACAAATGAAGACACCTTGGTGGTTTTTGCATAAAACTCCGTTGGCATTTTTATTATTGCCTGTGGCGTTTGTTTATTATGGTTGTTCAAGGCTAGTTTGTTTTTGGAGAAAACTGTTTGCGTATAAATCACAAAGAAAAATAGTTTGTGTTGGCGGAATTTTGGCGGGTGGTGTTGGAAAAACACCAATTGTTCGTGCAATCGCGAATTATCTTGATGCGCCTGTGGTGATGCGTGGATATAAAAGGACCGCCAAGACCGGGAATATTGGTGACGAGGCGGCAATGTTAATGTCTGATGGAATCGCTGTTCATGTTGGCGACAGAAAAAGCAATATTATGCTGTTAAACCGTCAGGATGATAAAGGACCGATTTTGATGGATGATGGTTTGCAAAATCCATCTATTAAAAAAGATATATCCATATTGGTTTTTGACCAAATGATTGGGTATGGTAATGGTTTTATTTTGCCTGCGGGGCCATTACGTGAACCAAAATCTCATGCAAAAAATGCTGATGCTATTATATTGATAAAAAATAATAAAAAACCAAGAAAGTTTATTTTACCACCAGATGTGCCGGTATTTTATGCCGAAAATAAAACCATTTCGCCATATGGAAAAAATTCACAAATAGTTGCATTTGCGGGAATAGGATATCCAAAAAAGTTTTTTAATTCTTTGGATGGTGTTGTTGCACGTCGTTCTTTTGGTGACCATTATCAATATACAGAAGAAGATATTGCGGAACTTAAAAAAATTGCAAAAAAGAAAAAGGCAAAACTTGTAACAACAGAAAAAGATTGGGTTCGGTTATCACCTGATATGCGTGAAGGTATAAAATTTGCAAAACTTGAAACGGTCATAGAACCAAAATTTTTTGTATGGTTAAAGGAGAAATTAAGTGCCGACAATAAAAAAGCAAATTAAATTTTCTGGGGTGGGCATTCATTCAGGATTGCCGGTAAATCTTGTTATAAAACCATCCAAACAAAATGGGATATTTTTTCGCAGAACTGATTTGTCTGATGATTTAATTGTGGCACGTTTTGACAATGTTGGTGATACAACAATGCGTAATACTACCGTTGGCAAGTTAAATTCTGCGCACGTGAAAACAATAGAACATCTAATGGCGGCGTTATTTATTGCGGGTGTGGATAGCGCGGTTATAGAAATAGATGATGCAGAAACCCCCATTTTGGATGGCAGCGCCATTGAGTTTTATAGTGCGATAAAAAATGCAGGCATAACAGACGGAATTTTAAAGAAGATAATTGTTAAAAAAACTGTAATAGTTCGAGCCAAGGATGCATTGCGTAAAGTCCCGTTTTTTACGCGCATGAAAATTTATTTGTTTAATATGTTATCTGGACGGAAAGCGGACGGTTTTGTAAAACTTTCGCCGTCAAAAAATGATTCATTGAATATAAATGCTACATTGGTTTATAAAGAAAAGATTATAGGAAAACAAAGTTTTTCTTATTCTTTTGATAATACGGACAATGCAATTAAAAATTTTGTTAATAATATTGCGCGCGCAAGGACGTTCGGAAAATATTCAGAATGGGAATATTTGAAATCGCACGGTATGGCACGCGGTGCAAATGAAAATAATGTCATTGCACTTAATGATACGGGTGATGCAACATTAAACAAAGTTTTTTGGCCGGACGAATTTGTTAGACATAAAATAATTGATGTGTTGGGTGATATGTTTACATCTGGTGGTTTTGTTGTTGGTAATTTGGAATCTTATAAGGGCAGTCATGCCATGAATAATTTGGTGTTGAAAAAATTGTTTAGTAATCCAGATAATTATGATATAATTGATGCATAATAACGAAAGGATGAATTGATGAAAAAACTTTTAACAATGTTTTTTATGGTTGCGCTTTGCGGGTGTGGCGGTTTTGTGGAAAATGAAAATGGCAGCCAATATATCAAGCAATTAGATGGAGAACCGATCGGGTGCATCTTTTTGTATAAACTTGAATCTGAAATATCTGTGTACGATCAAAACGATGCGCGTCGTTATTTAGAAAATCGTATCGCTGATCAGGCCCGTCCTGGTAATGCATACTGGATTGTTAGTGAACGTACGAGACCAAGAGAATGGGTTGTGTTTGGCCCAGAACGTAGTTTCGTGCTTGCTGCTAATGTATATGAATGTCCAAATTTAAATAATGTTCGGACGGCACGTTCTAATGAGCCTATGCCAGAATATGAAATAAAAACACTTGATGATGGTTTTTGTGGTGTTGACACTTTTTCATATTAGGTTTTTGTAAAAAAATTATAAAAATAAAGACCGTTATGCAAATAACGGTTTTTTACACTGGAATTGATTAATCGTTTTGTGTTATAATCTCATCAAGAGTAAACCAGAGAGAGAATTTGTCAGGGAAATACATACATATTAAGCGAAGGAAATACGCGGCTGGATTGTTGTGGCAGCCGATGGTTTCTGGTTTTACGCCACGTGCATATGCGGCCAAATTAGCACGCGGTATAGATCGTAAATTAAATCGCTATATGGCGTATAATGGACTAATTGGTTTAGGTGCACGTTCCCAGGGGCAACGTTCGGGTATGCCGTCTATTGCTGTGGAAATAATAGAATCACTGCCTGGGTATGCATCAATGTTATGTGCGTTTAACATTGATAAAAAATATGTTTTGGTTGCAGTCAGAAATGGTGTGATTTTACATGATTTGATATTTGATAATGAATCTGATGCGCGTGAAAGATATGCAGAATTAACGGAAATTCCAGATTGGAATGCATTAATTGCGCCGGCTGCGTGGGGAATGCCACGTGCGGTTGATCGTGATTTGGGTGATCTTATTTCTGGAAGTGGCCACGGTGTTTTAAGACCGATTAGTAAAATTGGCGCGGGGGCAATGTCATTATTAATGTTGGCATTGTTTGCGGTATTTTTTCTTTATGTATTTCGCGAACCTATAAACCAAATATTTAAACCAAATCCTCAGGTTGCAAAAATAAATCCAGAATTAGCTGAAGAATATAAAAGACAGGTAGAAGAAAAAAACAAGGAACTGGATAAAGAATTTAATATGCATCAGGAGCCAGTAGTTGAACCATTGGTTATGCCGTTTGAATTGTTGCCCGATGTTATTGAACGTGCAGATTTATGCTATCGCGCAATTGCGTTTTTGATGCAGCCTGTTACAGGGTGGAATCAGGTTAGTGCGGAATGTGGCGAAACATATGTAACCGCATCATTTAATAGAAGCTTTGGGACATTGGATGATTTTTATAATATCGCATCTGATATTATGCCTGGGGTGTTTGTACAAGAAAAAAGCGATGATGAAATTTACGTGAGGGCAAAATTACCAGAACGTGTAGCGGTGCCGTCGCAAGATGATCGTGATGCTGATACATTGGTACGTGATTTAACGAGTCGTTTTCAGGCGATAGGTTTGAATTCTAGTATAAATATTGCTGCGGATGTTGTTTCAAATGAAACACAATCTGTTGAACTTTTTATTGTTGAAGTTTCTGCGGAATCAAAATTAGAACCGTATCAATTTATGCAAATCTTTGATGGTTTTGGTGGTGTATATATGACCAAGACGTCATGGAATGTGATGAAAAGAACTTGGAACTATGAGGTGATAATCTATGCAAAATAAAATAAAACTGTTTTTGAGTGCAATTTTGTTCGGTATAGTATCTGTTGCATGTGCAGATGCGGCTACAAAATTTGATAATGTTGTTGATGTTATTGAATCTGTGGATGACGAAGCCAGTATTAATGATGAAATAGCAGCTGAAGCGATTGAGAATTACCAGGTTGGTGATTCTTTGTTTCAACAGATTACGGATTTAGAACAAGAAAAAGTTTTGATGCAGTTGGAAAAAGAACGTGCACAATTGAATCTTGATTTGGATAGATTGGCGGCAGAAAAAATAAAATTACACATGGAAATAGATACGCTTTCTGGTCGCGCAGAACAACAACAACAAGAGTTTGAAACAGAGCGTGCAAGACTTGAAGCCGAGGCGAAACGTTTAGAAAAAGAAAAGGCGGCATTGGACGCAGAGCCCAAAGTTGAAACACAAAAGAGTACTACGACGACCAAGTCTTTTATTACAGAAGAAAAACAAGAAACAGAATTTGATAAAAAATATAAGCTGATAAATGTATTTGGTGCAGGTGCACAATTGCAGGCGACTGTCCAAGATTTATCAAACGGTCAAAATAGGCGTGTTGGTGTTGGTAAAGAATTAGATGGTTACACCGTAAAGTCTATATCATTAGACGAAGGTGTTGTTTTTACAAATGGTGAAGAAACACAAACATTAAATGTTGGCGGAAGCAAGGTGTCATTAACAAAATGATAACAAATGAAAATGATGTTTTAGATGTTTTGCAAGATTCCAAAAAACCATCTATTCCAGTTGGGTTGGAACGTGCGGATAATAAGGATATTATAGAATACCTTTTTTCAGAAGGGAATCGTTTGCTTACTGCGCCGGGTGGTGAATTTGAATTACCAAAAGAAACGCAAGGGTTGCTTGCATATTTTTCTGGGGGATGTATAATTATTTCGCGTACGCATCGTTATGATGGGCGTGTGCTTGCATTTTTAGATTTGTTGGCGCGAAAAAATCGTCCGATACGAACACCGTTTTATTCTGATTTAGGTTTGGTTTCAGCAATATATGCTTATTATGAAAATAAACTAGGGAATGGTGTTAAATCACGCTTTGATTATAACAATCAAATGCAAAAAGATTTTGTTGATATTGTTGCCAAGGCTGCGGCACAAAAAGTGTCAGATATTCATATCGAAGTTGCGGATCAAACCACAATATATTTCCGTATAGATGGTAGTATGCAACCAGTTTTAGAATTTAATTCTGGGTGGGGTGAATCATTTGTTCGTGCGGCATTTGCATCGGCCGATATATCAAATGCTAATTATGCCCAGAATGAATATCAATCGGCACAAAAAGATGGTCGAACACCATTACGTGGAACAAAAGATTTATATTTACCGCAAGGGGTGCTTAGTATAAGAATGCAATTTAACCCGATTGCATTTGGTTCGCGTTATGTGGTGATGAGATTGCTGTATGATAATCCATCTGAAAGTATAACAACTGAACAAGAATTTGGTAGGTATGAGCAAAAATTATTGCGACGGTTGCGTTCTTATCCAACGGGCTTGGTTGTTGTTGCGGGGCCAACCAGTTCTGGTAAATCTACGACACTGGTTCGAAATATGGTTTTAATGTTGAAAGAACATCATTATGAGATAAATCTTATTACGGTTGAAGACCCAGTAGAACAAAAGATATTTGGTGCACATCAAATACCTGTTGTTAATACTGCAACAGAAGAACAACGTGAATCAGAATATACCGAGGCATTAGCTGCGGCATTACGTAGTGACCCTGATACGCTAATGGTTGGTGAAATTCGTACTTTGGCGGCTGCGCAGTTAACAGTCAAGGGCGCGTTATCTGGACACAATGTTTGGACAACTTTGCACGCAAATTCTGCGATGGCCGCATTGGTGCGTTTGCTTGATATGGGTGTCGAGGCGTTTAAGTTAAAAGAAGAAACGATGATGCGCGGATTGGTATCTATGCGCTTGTTTAAAAGACTTTGTCCACATTGTCGTGAACATTTATCAGAACATCCAGAACTTTCAGAATATAACCGTGTTATGGATGCATTCGGTGAAATTGGTTTGAAACAAGTTTATGTTCGTGGTCAGGGATGTGAACATTGTGGTGGAACCGGGACGCATGGTCGTATCAAGGCGGGCGAAATTATTATTACTAATAGTGAGTTTTTGAAACTCGCGCTTGCCGGGGATACAGATGCAGCTGTGAAATATTGGTTGGAAGAAATGGATGGACGCACATTAAAAGAGGCAGCAAGTGAGCTTATGCTGCGTGGAATAATTGGTATTGATGAGCTTGAACGTTGGGTTGGTTTACTGGATAGACCAGGGGTTTATTAATAAATATGAATAAATTAGAATTGCTTTATGCAAAAATGGTTTGCAGGTTTAGCAGCGAAAAGCGCATAACTATCTGGCGCAAGTTGGTTTCGTTGATAAAAAATGATTTTACATTGGTAAATGCGTTAAACCGTATTCAAATGATAGAGTCACGTGGTGGCGCTAAACCAAATGAACCATTTGCAATTTGTATGCGTGAATGGGAAAAGAACCTTGAACGTGGTATGAGTTTTGCCGAGGCGACACGTGGGTGGATTCCACAAGAAGAAACATTGTTATTGACATCCGGAAATACATCAAGTTTGGTTGTTGCATTAGAAAATGTTGGGCAAATTATTGTCGCAAACAAACGTATTGGCAGTGCGGTTTTTGGTGCAATTGCTTATCCAACATTACTATTTGTTTTGGTTATAGGTATCATAATTATGGTCGGACTTTACCTTGTTCCACCATTGGCCGAGGTTGCTGGTGAAAATATGGTTTGGACGGGTGGGGCGGCAACGCTTGTCTGGATATCTGATCTGGCCAGTAAATATTGGAAAATTTTTGCAATTGTATGTGGTGCGGTGTTATGTGTTGTTTGGTGGTCTTTGCCAAGATGGTCTGGACGTATACGTGCAATGTTTGATAATTTGCCGCCGTGGAATATTTATAAAATTCGTTTGTCGGTTAGTTGGATGATGGCTTTGGCGGCAATGGTGTCGGCGGGCGTGACGATTCCAGATGCAATGCGAATGTTAGCGGATAATTCAAATAGGTACCTGCGGAATATTTTAGATGAAACATTGGGTTATATTGCGAATGGTGATAACCTGGGGGATGCGTTACAAAATACAGGTATGGATTTTCCAAACCAAGAATTGATTGGTGATTTGACAATTTATGCCGATATGAACGATTTTGATACAAATCTTACGCAAATTTCAAAAGACTATTTGGAAAATTCTGTTAAAAAAATAGAATCTGTGTCTAATACATTAAATACGGTTGGCATATTGTTAATAACCGCGGTCATAGCATGGATTGTTTTGGGAACATTCCAAATGCAAGACCAAATCACAGCATTTTTGTCATAGTATAATTTTTGGAAAATTACCATTTTTTCTGTTAAAATATCCTATATAGAAAGGAATAGAAAATGGATAAATATAAATTTAATCATAGTGGTACACAATTACTTGAACTGGCGAGGGTTGTGCTTAGTAATATCGGTGAATCTTCATGGATGTTTATTAATGGAAGTAGGACTAACTTTGGCTCATTAGTAGACACAACTGAGACGTTTGATTCGCGTATTTATAGTAGCCAAGAAGATTTTTTTAAGATGTTGGACCGCCTTAGGAGTGGTGAACATGATATAATTGAAGATGCCCAAACAATTGTTAAGATGTTTCAAAATACAGATGATATAGAAGGGCAAAAATTCCTGCTTGATATAATAAATGGAATTGATAAAAATAAAATTGTTGGTGATAAAACGCGCTTTGACTTAAATATGTGCAAGGTGTATCATGGTTTCCTCTATGAAAATGGTCGTGATTTATATCGTGGGTTTCGGATGAACAATCCCGAGATAAATAAATTTTTACTTATGCGCGTTTTGGAATTTATAAACCCAGAAGTAGAAAAAGATTTCAAAGTTTTGGTTGATAATGCCAAAAGTTTTGGGGTCTCGGATGAAGATACCGAAAAAATTTATAAAATGTTGAAGTACAAGTATAGCGGACCTATCCCTGTCCAACAAGGAACATACTTTAGTGATGATCCATTTACTATAAAATATAGACTTGAAACAATGCAAAAATCTTTTGCACCTGTCCAAGAAAGAATAGAAATAAAAAAACAGCAGGCACAATCGGCCGCGGCCAAACTACAAACATCTGGAGAATATGAACCGCAAACGTTGGAAGAAGCGTTGGAATTGATACGGAAGTTAAGGGTGGAAAATGCAAAGTTGAAAACACAAAACGCGGTGCTGGATGGAATAATAAAAACACAACAATTGAAACGTCCTGATAAGGGAAATGTATATGTTTCGCGGGAACAAAGTAATGTAATGTGATATTGTATTAAAAAAACACCAGATAATTTGTCGGGTGTTTTTTCTATCATTATATCTTATACCATAAAGGGCAGGTTTTCTAAAGTTCCTTCGGCAACACGCATATTAACGTCTATCATCAAAAATACGCAATCTGGACTTGCGCTGGTAAATTCTTGATTGAACATATGGTTTGATAAAAGGTGGCTGGTGTTGACCGATATTTTTGTTATTAAATGGTCGTCATCTAATAATGTATAAATTGGTCCTTGGTCACGCGGAACGTTTTGACCAATTTCATGTTCATTTTGTGGGCAACGCAGACCATCGAATAATGTCTTGATGCGGTTATCGATATCTGAACGCGGGACACCGATGATTTCTGGGTGCAGCATTTGTATATCCAGTTCCGCAATCAATTTTAATTTTGGTGTAATAATTGGATTCCAATCTATGCCACCAATGTGCCGCGTTGTAATTGGGCTTTTGGTTGCATCAGGAGCCATATACTGGGTCAGGTTGTTCCACGGCTGGTGTTCTACCAATTTTTTTAGCTGTGGGTGAAATTGCATACGAATATCAGATATATGTTGCGCACGTTTTTTGGGGTTAATTAAAATTTCGCCAAAATACAATAACTTAAACTTCATTTTGTTTTCCTTTTATTTTGCATAATTTTCTCTTTTTTCTTGATAATTATACCATAATTTGCTATGTTTTTGATACAAAAAAAGAAAGGATTTGTCAATGACTGTAAATAATGAATATACCGGTGATTCAATTAAGGTTTTAAAAGGGCTTGAGGCAGTAAAAAAACGCCCTGGAATGTATATTGGTGACGTAGGCGAGGGTGGATCTGGTTTGCACCATATGATTTACGAAGTTGTGAATAATTCTATTGACGAAGCTATGGCTGGTTATGCTGATACAGTATATGTGTCTTTGAATCCGGATGGCAGTGTGACAATACGCGATAATGGTCGTGGTATGCCGTTTGATATAAATCATGAAACCGGTCGCAGTGCGTTGGAACTTATTATGTGCGAATTGCATGCGGGTGGTAAGTTCGATAATGAAAGTAATGGCGCGTACAAGGTATCAGGTGGTTTACATGGGGTTGGTGTTTCTGTTGTGAACGCACTTTCAACGTGGCTTGAAGTCCGCGTTTGGCGTGGTGATAAACAGGCCGAGATGCATTTTGCTGATGGTGTGCCAACCATGGATTTAAAGATTACTGAAAATACAACAGGTCGCGAACATGGGACCGAGGTGACATTCTTGCCATCGCCAAATACGTTTGCATCAACGGAATTCAATTTTGATGTTTTGGAAAATTGGTTGC
>CAMYXE010000012.1 GCA_947303165.1 uncultured Pseudomonadota bacterium
AGGGTGACAATCACACTTGCCAACCAAATACTGTGTCGTGTAATGGGCATTTTGGAATTGATAGCAATGTATCGGGTTGTGGTAGTGATCAGCCTACTTGTAGTGCCCTGAATTCTGGTAACAATGCAACGTGGAATGGTTCCAAGTGGGATGTTAGTGCATGCGAATGTGACACAACAGATGACTTTGATATTGCATCCAAGAATTGTAAGGGAAAATACCGTTTAAAGCCATCTTCTTCAAATACTAATGTCACGACAGTTAATACGGCAATCAAATTTTCATGCAGCGCCAGCAAGTATTATTGCACAAAATGTGAAGACAATTCGGTTGGGCGGTGCCCTGCTGGCATTATTGCAAATTCTGCGAGTGGCCAGTGTTATAATTTTGATGAACCGAATTCGGATTATGTGGCATGCAAATGCACGCCGGTTCAGGTAGATTATTATACTGTTTCTGGTTCGTTTGAGATCAATTATCCATTGACTGGTAATACAACCGATTGCCCACACCAGTGCCCTGATGGAATGGGAACTGGGGGTGCCACGGGGCAGATAAGTAGTGATGGGACCGATGTTTGCACTGATCCCAGTACCACCCTTATTTTTGAGGATGGCACCGGTAAATTTAGGTTGTCGGGTGAAGAATGCAGCAACCCATAATCAGAACGTTATAAAAAACACCCTATTAAAATGGGGCGTTTTTTATTTATAATTCGGAATGATGCGTGAATTATTTTGCCTTGGCCTGTTGAAACAGTTCTTCGGGTTTTACCGATTTTTCTTTGGTTTTAACATGTGTCAACATGGTATCCAGTGCCTTGCGTTCAAATAACATTCCGCGTAACATAGTCAAAGCATTTTGGTTTTTGTTATAGAATTCAAAAACCTGCTTTGGGTCCGGATAGCGTGCGGCTTCGGCCCAAATGGCCTGTTGCAAATCGTCGCGTGTCACTTCGACTTTGTTTGCTGTGCCCCACTCGGCCAAAATCAGTCCCAATTTAACACGGCGTTCTGCATCCTTGCGTTCTTTCTTTTCATCAAATTTGCAATCGCCACCGCATTTGCCGTCACAGTGTTCGTGATGATGCTCGTGTTCGTTTTTAGCCATTTGTAATTCTTGTTCGACCAAGGATTCTGGCAAATCAAGTTTTACTTTATCGGCCAATACATCCAACAATTCGTTGCGCATTTCTTGCTTTGCGGCTTCTTCGTATTGTTCGTTAAGGATGTTGCGAATATGTTCTTGCAAATCTTTTACGGATTCGCGACCAATTTCTTTGGCGAAATCATCGTTCAGTTCCGGCAAGACATGTTTACGAACTTCGTGCAATTCGATTGCAAAGCGTGCGTCCTTGCCCGCCAAATCTGTGGCATGGTAATCTTTTGGAAACTTTACATTCACGTCGAATTTATCGCCGGCCTTGTGCCCAATAATTTGATCTTCGAATCCCGGAATGAAAGACCCAGAACCTAATACCAAGTGATGCATTTTTGCGGCGCCACCTTCGAATGCCTTGTCGCCGATATATCCTGTAAAGTCAATAACCGCGGTGTCACCATTTTGTGCCTTGTAATTTTCTGGCTGTTTTTCTGCGACACTGCGTGCGCGACGCAGGTTTTCTACTGCTTTGGTTACTTCGGATTCATCCAACTTTGTGACTTTTTTGGTCAGGGTAATTTTTTCCAAATCTATTTCTGGCAATGTTGGCAAGATATCGAATTCCAAAGTGTATTCAACATCTTTCCCTATTTCCCATTTAGATAAATCGGCCTTGGGGCTGCCCGCCAAGCGGATTTTTTTGTCTGTCGCGTATTTTTCCAAGTCAGAATTCATAAGTTTGTCGATTGCTTCGCCGTATGCGCTGGCGTTATATTTCTGACGCAATACAGACAATGGCACGTGTCCAGTGCGGAATCCCGGCATTTTTGCTGTTTCGCCAAATTTTTTCAAAACTTCATCCGCCGCCGATTGCACTTCGTCTGCGGTCAAGAATCCGGTCACAGAATAATGTAAATCTTTGATTTTTTCTTTTTTAAACATATGATAATCCTTTGATGAATTAAAGTTGTGGTGCAAGTATACACGCATTTTTCCAAGAATTCAACATAATTTAGTTTTTATTAATGGGGATTTTTACCCGTGTTTTTTGCAATAAAAAATCCCGCTTCTGCGGGAAATTTTTATTTGTGGTTTTGCTGGTCCATTGCGTATTTGACAAATCGTTGGCGATTATCAAGCAACAGCATTTCGACCGAGTCACGTCTTTGTTCGTCACCCTGTTCGTCATAAATACGGTATTCTTCGGCCAAACATGCGTCGCGCAAAGCCATAATCAATGCGGTTGTGTCGCCCTGTTGCATTGATGGCAACCATGGGTGGCTGCGATAATAGTCAAAATTGCAAATAAGATTTACACGATTCGGTCCCAGGTCACAGACAATTTTTTGCTTGCCATTTTCAACGATTGTATCAATGGCGTATACTTGTAATGTGTCTGTGTGGTTCAATACCAGTTGAGATTTATTGTTAATAAATTTGCCATGACTGCGTGTTTCAAGGTATGGTTTATACGCAACATCTTGGGCATTGGTGACATTTTTTGCACCCAGACCCAACAAGGATATTGCACTGATTGACAAGACCCGTTTGAATTTATAATTTTTCATGTACGCTCCTTTTTTACCGATAGTATTACTAATAATCTATTTTGTCAAATTTTTATTCGCTGCTCCGACCTTGTCATCCCGAAACAGGTTTGGGATGTGAATTTTTCAAAAAAATAAAAAAACCGCCAAAATGACGGTTTTTTGAATTTGTGTTCCGCAACAGATTAACGTTTGCTGAACTGTGTTGAACGACGTGCCTTGTGAAAACCATAGTGCTTACGTTCAACAACACGGCTATCGCGGGTAAGGAACCCAGCGGCCTTTAATGCCGCGCGCAAATCTGGTTCAGATTTTTCCAATGCTTTGGAAAGACCGTGTTTTACTGCGCCGGCCTGGCCCGATAATCCACCGCCCATAACCATTACAAATGCATCGTATGCGCCTTCGCGTTTTGTGACCGCAAATGGTTGATTCAGAATCATTTGCAAAACCGGACGACGGAAATATTCCGCCATTGGGCGATCGTTAATAACAATATTGCCCTTGCCTGGCATCAAATATACACGTGCCACAGAATCTTTACGTTTGCCTGTTGCGTAAATTGCCTTGTCCAATTTTGGTGTCGCAACTGGTGCAGTTGTTGTTTTCTTGGTGGCTGTTGCTGGTTTTGTGGTCGTTGTTGCCTTTTTTGTTGCTGGGGCCGCTTTCTTTACAGTTGTCGCCTTTTTCGTGGCGGTTGTTTTCTTTGTTTCCGTAGCCATTATTCGCCCCTTTTGTTTTTACGATTTAAACCCGCAAAATCAATCACAACTGGATTTTGCGCGGCATGTTTATGTTCTGCACCTGCGTAGACATGCAATTTGGTCAAACGTTTGTCTGCCAAAGCAACCGCAGTGCGACGGCCCATCATGCGTTTTACAGCGTTTTTAACCAACAATGTTGGCTTTTCGCTGCGCATTTGGCCCAATGTGCGTTCTTTGATTCCGCCCGGGTATGTTGTGTGCCAGTAGAATTTTGTTTTGTCGGCCTTGGTTCCAGATAATGCAACCTTGTCCGCATTAATGATAATCACGTGGTCACCACAATCCATGTTTGGTGTCCATGTGGCCTTGTTCTTGCCGCGCAGGATGTTCGCAGTGTATGCCGCCAAACGTCCCAACGTGCAATCAGTTGCGTCAATCAAATACCATTTGGCATCTAATTCGCACTTTTTTAACGATTTTGTCGCTGCCATTTTTGTTTTACCTTTTGGTTTATTAAAAAGTTCGCCCTATTATGTCGCAATCCCTTGGAAAAGTCAAGAAAAATCGATATGGTATTATAATACCGTAAAAACAAAAAACTTGATAACCGCAGATAAGTTTGATAATCTTTTATTCGCAAATTCATTATGGAGTATCAAAATGGCAACCGAAGACATCAAGAAAATTATAGAACGCGAAGCAAAATGGCAAAAGCGTTGGCGCGATGCACGCGCGTTTACCCCGAAAAATGATGGGGTTAAACCACGTTTTTATACGTTGGTGGAATTTCCTTTCTTGTCGGGTGCGGGGTTGCATGGTGGCCATTTGTTGAACTATTCCGGCATGGATGTCATGGCGCGTTTTCGTCGTCATTTGGGATATGATGTTATATATCCTATGGGGTTTGATGCAATGGGAATCGCCGCAGAACATTATGCAACTAAAATTGGTCGGCATCCGGCGGATGTCGCAAACGAATTAAAAAAATCTTATGCCACGGTGATAGATTCTGTGGGGTGGTCTGTTGACCCGGAAACGCGTGTCGCGACATCTGACCCAGAATATATCAAATGGACCCAGTGGATGTTTATTCAGTTCTTCAAGGCAGGTTTGGCGTATAAATCTGCCCTGCCGATGAATTGGTGTCCGAATTGTCGCACTACACTGACCAATGAAGAATTGGAAGATGGTTGTTGCCCACGTTGTCATGGTGCTATTGAAAAGAAAGAAAAACTGCAGTGGAATTTAGCATTGTCTAAATATGCCGATAAATTGTTGGACGGGCTGAAAGATTTGGATTTTGATGAACGGGTCAAAAAAGACGAAGTCAACCTTATTGGAAAATCAAAGGGTGCAGATGTTGATTTTCATGTCGGTGATGATGTGATGACCATTTATACTACTCGCGTTGATACCATATTTGGTGTGACGTTCTGTGTTATTGCGCCTGAACATAAATTGCTGCGTAAATGGATGGATTCTGGAAAAATCGAAAACAAAGACGAAGTTGAAAAATATATCAAAGAATCTGCGGCAAAAACTGAAATTGAACGCACCGATGTATCACGCGAAAAATCTGGGGTTGAATTAAAGGGTGTCAAAGCGATTAACCCATTCACTAATACTGAAATCCCGGTGTTTACATCGGACTATGTGTTGGTTGATTATGCGTATGGAACGATTATGGCGGTGCCGGCCCACGACGAACGCGACTGGGACTTTGCCAAGAAATTTGGTTTGGAAATTATTCCGGTTTTGGCGGGTGGTGAACCAGACAAAGTGTGGACTGGGGATGGTGCGCATATAAATTCGCAATTCTTGGACGGTATGGATAAAGAAACAGCTATTGCGACCGCAATTAAATATGGTTCTGAACATGGATTTGCGCGAGGTACAACGAAATATAAATTAAAAGATTGGGGCTTTTCACGTCAAATGTATTGGGGTGAACCAATCCCGTTGGTGTATTGTGAAAAATGTGGGTGGCAGGCCGTTCCAGATGACCAGTTGCCCGTGATTCAACCTTATATGACGGATTATAGGCCTACGGATGATGGCGAAAGCCCACTTGCCCGTGCAACCGATTGGGTAAATACAAAGTGTCCATGTTGTGGTGGTGCCGCAAAACGTGAAACCGACACTATGCCGGGTTGGGCGGGGTCTTCGTGGTATTTCCTGCGTTATTTGGATCCGAAAAATGACAAAGAATTTTGTTCACGCGGGCAGATGGAAAACTGGATGCCGGTCACACATTATAATGGTGGACATGAACACAACACGCGACATTTGATATACTCGCGGTTCTGGCAACATGCGCTGTATGATTTGGGTTTGGTGAACACGCCTGAACCATATGCCAAGCGTACTGCGCTTGGTCTGTTGTTGGGCAGTGACGGATACAAAATGTCTAAATCACGCGGCAATGGGTTCCAGGCAGCCGAGTTGTTGGCTCAGGTTGGTGCCGATGCGGCACGTGTTTCAGTGCTGTCCTTGGGACCGTGGAAAAATAATACGATTTGGTCTGATGGTGCGCTGGCCGGGGTGCAAAGATTTTTGAAACGTGTCGAGAATTTTTCGGATAACTTAACCGATGATGCGTTGACCGAAGAACAAGATAAATTGGTAAACAAATTAATTGCAGATGTGACCGATCGTATTTCAAATATGGGATTTAATACATCTATATCTGCGATGATGGAATTTATAAATGCCTTTCCAGGTGGGAAAATGCCACGTCGTGCTTACGAAGTACTGATTCAAATGTTAAATCCGTTTGCACCGCATTTAACCGAAGAAATGTGGGAAAAGTTGGGACATGCCGATATGATGGTCTTTGAACCATGGCCGACATTTGATGCGTCAAAGCTGGTGGAAACTGCCCTAACCTTTGCGGTGACCGTAAATGGTAAACGTGTTGGGGAATTTTCGGCGGCTGTGGATTCAACCGATGATGAATTGGTTGCAATGGCGCGTAGTGCGGCCACACGCCAATTGAATGGCGCGGAAATAATCAAAACAATCGTTGTGCCAAAGAAATTAGTGAATTTCGTAATCAAGAAATAAGTTATGGAAAATATAAAAACACCGCCTATTCGGCGGTGTTTTTATTTTGATATTATGCTAATTTTGTGGTATAATGCCCAAAGAAATAATAAAAAAATACAAAGGAGAATCTGAATGGGGGATTTTAATGTAAAAAAACATGCTTTGGCATTTTCGATGGCCGCGTTGATGGTAGCGACCGCGTGTGAAGGCAAGCACGAAAACGCCGAAGAACGTGCTGAACGCGAAGAGGCATATAAAGAACGGGTTGCGGATTCAATTCGTCGTGCCCAGGATAGAGAAATTGCCCAGTTTTATGATCATGTGTATGATTCTGTGGCGCAGAAAAATGGGCATAGAGCATACGGTGAAGAAATAAATTCCGAACGTAGGGTATGGAATGACGTGGATCAAATTGATAGCATTGAATATAAGCACAGTTTAGCGGGCACTATGGAACAAGAACTTGCAAAGATGGGTAAGCCCGTTGTTCAGAATGCAGAACGGAAACTCAAGGATTTGTTTCAGAAATATGGTTTGCAATATGAACCATTCTTCACAGCAGAAGATAGTGACAGATATTTTCACTCAGAGTTATTCGCTGGGGTGGATTATGAAGATGGTTACGAGGAAAAAGCGTGGCAAGATCATGTGTACTCTATCATCAAATCATCTGATTTTGGTGATATACGCAAGCAAGAAATAAGGCAAAAGGCACGCCCTATTATTGTTGAGGCTGAGAGGGCTCTTGTTGCAAATAGAAGAAAGTTAGAATCGCAGTATAGGGATTATTTTTCAGCAGGTCAGTCGTACATTGTTGATAAACCTGATGTGTCCTATGCGGGTGAAGGTGAAGTGTATGGTGGGTATAACGACCTTAATGTTGCCGCACGTTCCAAGGCGTTGGTCGTTAAACGGGAAATTAGTGTTTATGATCAGAATTTAGATATGGATTTCTTTGGTGAACCAGGGGCAAAATATAAACTTGTTTCAGTCGGTCAAGGTAAATGGCAGGTTGTTAAAACCAAACAGAATGGTCGCGTTGAAAAGACCAAAGTATTTAGTGATAACAAAGAATTTGAAATTTTTGAATATCCGGTGTTTGATGACGAAGAATATGGTGAACAAGGGTCTGTGGATGCAATTCCAAAAGTTGGTGATTCTGAATTTTGGTTTGAACCTGGGACTAACCTTGGTGTTCGTGTTGGGTACAGCGAAGTTATAAGGGTTGAAAAACGTAAAAAAGAATGGAAGCCAACTTATACGGCCAAGGAACAGCGGGTGTTGGATTCACTGCACAGAACAGTTAATAGAAAGCAAAATTTAAACGCTCAGTATTGGGAAACGGGGCAACAAGCGCAGCAAGTTGCTGATTCTATGACCATGGCAAGATATGGTCGTGGTAAACCACGTAATTAAAAAATGTTTCATGCTATACAGAATACACCCATTATAAATGTAATGGGTGTTTTTTTGTATAATTTACGTGTTGATTTCTTTCCTATTTAATTGTATATAAGTGTATGTTTATCAAAGGACTAAAATCTTATAGAAGATATAGCCATAGGAAAATTAACATGAGATTTTTTGCAATTATGATTGTAGGCGTGGTTTTTGGGTTGGGATGCCCCGAACGTGTCGTTGCAGGCCCATGGAATAGCGCAAATAAAATTGGTGATATTATGATGGTTATGTCGCCGGCATATGCGCTGGGGATGACAATTATGGCCCAGGATTCGGTGGGTGCAATGGAACTTGGCGGGTCTGTTTTGGCGGGACAACTGGCAAGTGAAAGTATCAAATTATTGAAACTGGAAGAACGCCCAAATGGTCGTGATAGGAAATCTTTGCCCAGTGGCCATGCGGCTGCTGCTTTTTCCGGTGCGATGTTCGTTCATAAACGTTATGGTTGGAAGCCGGCATTGGTTCCGTATGCTATGAGTTTGGTGACCGGTTGGATGCGCGTCAAGGCGCGCGCGCACTATTGGCACGATGTTGCCGCAGGTGCCGCAGTATCCGCATTGTTCACTTGGATTTTGGTTGATAAATATGTCCCCGAAGGTGTCGAAGTGTCCGCAGACACAAGTTCATTTAGATTGGGATTTAATGTAAAGTTTTAAACAAAAACCGGCAAAATTGCCGGTTTGTTTTTACGATATTTTTTCTAATCTGCGACGACGTTTTTCGCAATCATCAAATGGGCTTTCCAAAAATGCCTGGGCGCATAAAAAAGCCATTTCTATATCTATGTCGTCTGCACCCAGCGCCAAAACATTTATGTCATCGTGGAATCTGTCATCGCGTGCCTGGTCGGGCCTGTCACAGCGTGATGCACGAATATGACGGTATCTGTTTGCGGCAATTTGCACCCCGGCACCCGTCCCGCAAACAAGTATTCCACGTGTGTTTGGCGCATCTTCCATGGCATCGGCAAGTGTTTTTGCGACATCAGGAAAATCCACGGGGGTATTTAAATCGTCTGTGCCCAAATTTACCATGTTATATCCGGCGGCACTTAACATTTCAATCAAATATAATTTCAGACCAACACCACGATGGTCGGCGGCAATAAATACTTTCTCTATGGTTTTATTCATTTTATTTATCCTTGCGCTTGGCCAGTTTGCATTCCAAACCGGTATTTGATGTGATGTTCAATGTGCGATATGACAATGTCCCAGACATTTTGGCATGACTAAACACGTTTGCGATATCAACGTCCGCCGGACCGTCCAAGGTTCCGTGCAGAAATAGATTCACCGTGGTTACTTTGCCTTCGACAATACCGCCACGACCAATAACGACGGTTTCCGCCTGGATATCCCCCACTACATGCCCATGAATTTGCACATTGTGGTCTGTTTTTATATCGCCGGTAAGTTTACACCCCGCACCAATTATGGTCGGTGATGTTTTTTCGTCTGCGTTTGTGAATGCCAACATTTCCTTTATTCCTTTACAAATTTTTCGGGATTAAATGGGTTGCCTTTGTACCGTATTTCATAGTGCAAATGTGGCCCAGTGGATCGTCCCGAAGACCCCCCTAACCCAACAATTGTTCCTGGACGCACCCAGTCGCCACGTGAAACATTGATTTTTGACAGGTGTGCGTATAATGTCGTAAATCCAAGTCCATGGTCAATTTCAACCGTTGTTCCATACCCGACGCGTTCCCCGGCCGATATGACACGCCCCGGTGCCACTGCCATAAGTTCAGTTCCTATTTTACCAGAGAAATCTATACCACGATGTTGTTTGGGGCTTCCTGTAAATGGATCTTTACGTGTCCCATATTTTGATGTTATGCGGACATCTTTGACGGGTGCACCCAACGGCAATGCCTTTTTAAGCTTATTTAATCCGTTCCATAATGTGATATTGTCGGCAAGTTTTTGGTATTTTTCATCTAATTCTTTATCCATCTCCAGTGGATTAAATACCGCGCCAACCAGCTGATTAGAGTATTTATTTGCATTGGCAACAAGTGTGCTTTCGCTTAATCCTAATGTTGCCATGGTTGTATTTATACGTTTTAATTCTGCGCGTAATTCGGCTGTTTTTTCAGATGCTAATTTTGATACAGAATCAATAATTTTATTATCAGCTTCTATAATTTTAGCGACAGTTTCCAATACCTCTATGTCGCGTTTACGTATTTCTGTGTTTTCTGCACGGGTCAATTCGTATTCTACGGCCAATTCTGATACTTTTGTATATTCGGGTGCATAGTCTTCATCAGTGAACATTTCGCCTATACGTGTGCGCAGAAAGTCCAATTCACCCCACGTCTTAAGTCGTTCGCTTAACAGGTCTTCTTTTTGCGCATCATTTAATTTTTTATCTTTTAATAGCTTGTCATCGATAACATTTATGTTTTTGGTTAATTCGTTATATTTGCCAAGATAATTCTGCAGGTCAATCATGTGGGTAGCATATTTTTCCCGTAATTGTTCCAATTGCATTGTCCTATTTTGTAGCATGGGGCGATGGTATAAAAACACATATGTTGACCAAGATGCCCATATAATTAATCCTAATTTTGCACAAAACTTAGTAAATCGCCAAAAACTACTTTGGTTGAAAGTATAAACATTGCCACGTGGTGTGTCCATAACTGTAAACTCGCGTGGCGGAAATATTTTTACAATTAAAC